>JALOOY010000059.1 GCA_025454185.1 Thermodesulfobacteriota bacterium | reverse complement strand
GACAGGCATCGATATGAAAAATGTTTATCATTCTAGCCTTCTGAAAAACTTTTTCACCACAGAGGCACAGAGGGCACAGAGAAATTGTTTTTCCTAAAATCGGGAGATGCCGATTTTAGGAAAGATCCCCCCGCCTGTGGCGGTTTCCTTACCGCGTAGCGGAGAGCGGTTTTCCTTTGGCGGTATCTCCCGCCAGAGGAAAAAATTGGTTTACTCTGTGATCTCTATGTCTCTGTGGTGAAAAGGCCTTTGAAAAGTTTTTCAAAAAGCCAAATCTGTCTAGTCTTTCGGATTTCGGATTTTTCCAAATACTTTTATTTCCGCTTGAACCGCTTCTCAATCTCATCCAACGATAACAAAAACCACAAGGGCCGCCCATGGGGGCAATGGGAAGGGTTTTCGGCCTGATCCAACTGGCGCAGCAGGGCCCGCATTTCCTCCAGGCTCAGGGGCTGGCCGGCCCGGATGGCCCCGTGGCAGGCCATCGACCGGATAATGGCCTGAATTTGATCTTCGGGGTTACCCGATGCCGTCCCGGCCGTGAGGTCCTCGGCCGTTTCCAGGACCGCCTGGACCGCCTGTTCCGGGTCCAATTCCGGGGGCGTGGCCTTGAGCCAGAAAGAAAGGCCGCCGGCCGGTTCGATTTCCACGCCCAAGGAACGCAGGGCCTCCCGCAGTTCTCCGGTCGCTTCTTCCGGCAGGGGCGGCAGCTCCAGGAGTACGGGCAGGAGCAGCATCTGGGCCGGGGCCTTTTCCCGCTCCCGCCGCTTCAGGAATTTTTCGTACAGAATGCGCTCGTGGGCGGCATGTTGATCCAGCAGCACCAAGCCTTCTCCGGACCAGGCCAGGATATAGGTCTGCTGAAGCTGGCCTATGAGGGTCAACCGGGAAAAAGGCCCCGAGTCACCGGGTTTTACAGGCGCCGCGCTCCCGGGCGACCAGGAAACCGCACGGTCGTCAGCCGGGTCCTTCTCCGCAAAGACCCCGCCGGCCAACGTCTCCCGATAGGTCCCTTCGTAGGGGACCGCGGTTTCCCTGAGAAACGGAGCGGCCCCGCTGAAGGGCGCCGGTCCGGATAGAGGACGATCGAAAAAGGTTTTACCCGCGGGGGCGGCGTTATCCTGCAAGGCCCGTGACAGGGCCGCGGCCGCCACCCGCCCGACCCATTCCCCCTGACTGAAACGCACTTCCTGTTTAGTAGGGTGAATATTGACGTCCACCAGCTCGGGGGGGACGTCGAGGCGCAGCAGGGCCACGGGAAAGCGCCCCGGGGCCAGCAGCCCCTCATAGCAACGCAGGAGCAAGGGATAAAGCAGAGGGCTGCGCACCCAGCGCCGGTTCACTAAGAAAGCCAGATAGCGGGTACTGTGGGCGTGGATATGGGGCGGCGCGATGAACCCCGAGACCCGGATGTTCAACTCCTCCCCCTCCACGGGAATCAGATCGCTCGTCCTCTCCCCGCCCCAGAGGTCCTTCAAGCGCAAGGCCAGCCCCGGATCGGGGAACAAACGCAACGCCGCCTTCCCGTTGTGCAGCAGGGCCAGCTCGATTTCAGGAAATCCCAGGGCCACCCGTTCAAAAGCCAGTTGGACCTGGGTCCACTCGGTACGGGGGCTCTTCAGAAAGGCCTGCCGGGCCGGGGTATTATAAAAAAGATCATCGACTTCGACTGACGTCCCCGGGGTCCCGGCCACCTCCCGGACGCCCGCCTCACGGCCCCCTTCGATGTCCAGGCGCCAGCCGCTCACGGCCCCCTGGGGGATCGAGGTCAGGGACAGGCGGCTCACGGCCCCGATGCTGGGCAGGGCCTCGCCCCGGAAACCCATGGTCTGCAGGGCATACAAGTCGCTGAAACGCGTTATCTTGCTGGTGGCATGGCGGCGGACGGCCAGCAGCAGGTCTTCCCGGGTCAGGCCCCGGCCGTTGTCGATCACCCGGATTTGCTGCCTGCCGGCCTGCAGCACCTCCACGGTGATGCGATCGGCCCCGGCATCCACGGCATTTTCCAGGAGTTCCTTCACCACCGAGGCGGGCCGTTCCACCACTTCACCGGCGGCGATCTGGTTGATCAGGGTATCGGGAAGGATTTTGATGACCTGGGTCATTTTTCTACCATCATGGAAAAATGTCGTCCTTTGCGTTCTTTGCGTCTTTGCGGTGAATAGGCTTTTCCTAAGTCCCTCTTAAATATCTAAATCTATACTTACCACGGAATCCCGCGGTTGGCAAAGGCTTTCCGGCCCAAAAAACCCTTAAAAACCTTGCTCTTATAGGCGCTTTGGTTTATTCTTCAACCCAAGGAGGGCTGCCAACGGTTCTTCTTACCCGCAGGGCCCCTGCCGTGGCTATACGCCTTCTTCCCAGCGGCAGGGGTCCTCATATACGGAAATACCGTTGGGCGTTCGGCGAGGGGGCTAAATACAAAAGTTTCACGACGTCCAACATCGAATATCGTATTAATACGAAAACTTCGCCTTGCTGAACCGAGTTTTTTGCCCGAAGGGTTTTGAGAAAGCAACAAGAGGAGGGGCTCCATGAAACCCGAAGAGGAAATGATTCTGAAAGTCTCCAAGGAAATCATCATCAAGTACATCGAAATCGGACGGTTGGCCCTGGGCAACTTCGACGAGGCCTTCCGTAGTGTCTACCAGAGCGTCAAGGATACGGTCCAGCCGGGTAAAAAAAACTGAACATCCAACATCGAACATCCAACGTCCAACATCGAATGGTATTGCGTTTGGCAGGTCATTGCGAACAAAGCGAAGCAATCCCCCGCATAAGCTTTCGGGAGGCCCCAAGCTATGCGGGGGATTGCTTCGTCGCTTCACTCCTCGCAATGACGAGTTACCCCTAGAAGATTTGAGCCCGCTCAGCTTTCTGGGGGATGAAGCCCCAAACCTTACCCTTGAAGTCCAACAGGCAAATTCCCTTATCGGGTCGGCGGGCGAGACGGCCGCCCTACGTTTTTATTCGATGTTGGATGTTGAATGTTGAATGTTGGATGTTCGTCTTTTCGTATTAATAAATCACCTTCCGCAGGAACAGTCCCTGGGCCGGGGCCATTTCACCGGCCCGTGAACGGTCGCGGGATTCGATGACAGCCCGCCATTCCTCCAGAGACCACCGGCCCTGGCCCACACGGACGATGCCGCCGACCAGGTTGCGGACCATGTGGCGCAGAAAACCGTCGGCCTGGAAACGGAGTCTCAGCCAGCCCCGCGGCGAGGCTACCAGGCCGGCCTGAAACATGGTGCGAATAGCGTGAGCCGCCCGGCTGCCGCTGGTCTGAAACGCCGAAAAATCCCTTTCCCCAAGCAGTCCGGCCAGCCCATCGGCCATCAGACAACGATCCAGGGGGGAGCGGACCCACCAGCTATAGCCCCGAAAAAACGGAACCGGCCAGGCCCCGTTCCACACATAATAATCATAGGTCTTACGCCGGCTGCCGAAACGGGCATGAAAATCGGGGGGGGCCTCGGTCAGGTCCCGCAGGACGATGTCGTCCGGCAGCAGGGCCTGCAGGGCCTTGGCCAGCCTTTCCTGGCTCAGGGCCGTAGCGGTGTGGAAATGGGCCACCTGCCCCCAGGCATGGACCCCGGCATCCGTCCGCCCGGAACCGATGAGGGTGACGGCCTCCCGGGTCACCTTCTCCAGAACGCCTTCGATCGTTCCCTGCACCGTGGGCGCCTGGGCCTGGCGCTGCCAGCCCTGATAGCGGGTCCCGTCGTAGGCGATGAGCAGGCGGTATTTCATTTCGTTGGTTGGTTGGTCTGGTTGATTTCGTTTGTTTGGTTCGATGGTCGATATATGGTCGGGTCAAGCACCCACGCCGCCTGAGAATAGCTGCCGATGGGGCACAGCCCCGCGAGACGCGGGGCTGTGCTACTATACCGCAATTCGATGTTGGAAGTTTGATGTTGAATGTTGGATGTTCGTCTCTATTTTCTTATTAACCCCCCTGGCCTGGGTCGAGTACCCAGGAGCCTGAAAATTCCTGTTTAGCTCCTTCGCCGAACACCGAACGCCCAACGCCGAACGGTTTTTCGTATTAGGGATACAGCGGTAACTGGGTCAACCCCAGGGTCTGATCCCAGCCCATGAGGATATTCAAGTTTTGGACGGCCTGTCCGGCGGCCCCCTTCACCAGATTGTCGATGGCCGAGAGGACGATCAGCCGACCGGTGCGCCGATCCAGGCGCCAGCCCAGCTCGCAATAGTTGGAGCCCCGGACCCGCAGGGTGTTGGGCAGGTCCTTTTCCCCCACCAGCCGGACAAAAGGGGCCTCGCTATAGAAATCTTCGTACAGGTCCCGGAGGTCCTTCCAGGTCAGTTCTTTTACCGGCTGGAGGACCATGGTGGACAGGATTCCCCGGGACATGGGCACCAGGTGGGGGGTGAAGGTCACCTGCAGGGGCCGGCCGGCCAAAAGACTCAACTCCTGTTCGATCTCCGGGATATGGCGGTGTTCTCCCCCCACTTTATAGGCTTTGAATCCTTCATCGACCTCGCAGTACAGACTGCCCAAGGTAAGGGAGCGGCCGGCACCGCTGACCCCCGATTTGGAATCGATCACGATGCCGTCCGCCTCTATGACCCCGGCCTGCAGCAGGGGGGCCAGCCCGAGGATGACGCTGGTGGGATAGCAGCCGGGGTTGCCGATGAGCCGGGCTTTCTGTATCCGGGAAAAGTAGAGCTCGGGGAGGCCGTACACCGCCTCGGCGAGCAGCTCCGGGGCCCGATGCGGGCCGTACCACTCCTGATAGACGGCGGCCTGCCGCAGCCGAAAATCAGCGCTCAGGTCGATGATCCGCAACTCCTTTTTGCCCTGCAATCCGGCCACGATCTCCATGGCCTCCTGGTGGGGGACCGCGGTAAAAACGGCCTGCCCCGCAGCGGTCAGTTCCTCGACCGCCGGGTTACTGAAGACCAGTCCCGAGGAGCCCAGGGACGGAAAGACCTCCTGCATCCTCTTCCCCTGGTACTGCCGGGAGGTGACGGCCGCCACCTCCACCCGGGGATGGGGGAGCAGCAGGCGCAGCAGTTCCATTCCCGTATATCCCGATCCGCCCACGATCGCCACCTTGATTTTTGTTTCGGCCATGGTCATGCCCTCCTCTTAAAAAACCTATTAATCTATACCCTCGAAAAAATTTATTCACCGCAAAGGCGCAAAGGACACAAAGAACGGGTCAAGGTTCGCGAAGCGATAAGTGCTTTTCCATTGGCGGCTTTTCCCGCCAATGGAAAAATATGGACCTTTGCGCTCTTGGCGTCTTTGCGGTGGATCTTTTTTAGGTTGCCGCGAAAAAAAAGGGGAGAGCCCTTCCGGGCCTCCCCTTGGAAAATACTGTGACCGGCAGACGGATTAGCGTTTGGAATACTGGAAACGGGCCCGCGCCCCGCGTTGACCGTATTTTTTCCGTTCCTTGATCCGCGAGTCCCGGGTCAGGAACCCGGCTTTTTTCAGAACCGACCGCAGGGCCGGATCGAAGACCAGCAGGGCCTTGCTGATGCCGTGCTTCACGGCCCCGGCCTGGCCGGACAATCCGCCGCCCTGGACGTTGACCAGGATATCGAACTTGCCCACTGTGTCGGTCAGTTCCAGGGGCTGGAGGACCACCATTTTGGCCGTTTCGCGGCTGAAGTAATTTTCCACCGGGCGATCATTGATCATAATCTGCCCGTTCCCCGGACGCAGCCAGGTGCGGGCGATGGCGCACTTCCTCTTTCCCGTTGCGTAAAACTCTTTCTCGGCCATAATCATTCTTTCCCCTGTAAGGCTATGGATATGGGCTGCTGGGCCTGATGCGGATGGTCAGGGCCGGCATAGACCTTCAATTTCTTGTTCAACTTGCGTCCCAGGCTGTTCTTGGGCAGCATGCCCCGGACGGCGAAACGGATCAGGTCCTCCGGGCGTTTTTCCTTTAACTTTTTAGCCGTAATGGACTTGATGCCGCCGATGTATCCCGTATGATGATAGTAAATTTTCTGATCCAATTTGCGGCCGGTCAAGCGGACTTCGGCGGCATTGACCACCACCACGAAATCCCCGGTATCCGCATAAGGCACGAAACGGGGGTTCAGCTTCCCCCGCAGGCGCTGGGCGACTTCCGAGGCCAGCCGGCCCAGGACCAAATCTTTGGCATCCAACAGATACCATTTTCGTTCGATTTCCCCTGCTTTGGGTATATAACTTTTCATGGCTCTTTACTCCAGGAAATTGAAAAATTTAGAATTTAGCACTTTCAATAGAGGCTGTCAATAATAATTTTAGTACGAAAATAGGATCACTTACCGCTTTTCGCGTTTGTCTTTCGCCGTCATCCCGGACCCCGGCTTAATACCTGCCGGGGCAGGCCCGATCCGGGATCCAGGTGACCCAAGACTCTAACTGCCCTGTCCCGCCGGCGGCGGGATGGCGTTCGCCAGGATGACGACCGAACAAGTTTTCATGCTTCGCGGGTGGCTGCCGGAGGCGGACATGGAGATTTAGTACGAAAAGGGTTAAAATTCGCCCAGCCCTTTGAGGGAGAAGGAAACCAGGAATTTTTTGTCGTCCGGCGTTTCAGTGAAATGGGCCTTGATCCCCCAGCACTGGTGGTTGTAGGCGAGTCCCAGGGTGGTCTCGTAGCTCTGATTCTGATCGATGGCCCACTTGTTCAGAAAGTTGGCCGTCCAGGAGGGGGAAATCTTCCAATAAAAAGAAGAATTCAACTGCCGGAACTGGTCCCCGCCGGTGGTCTGGTATTCCAGGTTGACCCAGCTCCCGCCGGCGCTCAGGTTCAGGGTGTGGGTCTGGGTCTGGATCAGGTTGTCATAGGGAGACCAGCCGGCGAAAGACCGCAGGCGCAGGTTGGGCCCGAAGACGATCTCCAGTTCCCCGATGATGTCGGAAAAAGGCCTCCGTTCCCCGGGGGTCCCCACCACCCCGGTGGTGCCGGTGGTGCCGATGGAACTGAGGCCCCCGGCCGGCGTGTTGATGCGGGGAGCCGCCTCGTCGCGGGTGGCCTCGTTGATATCGTAGGTCTGGTAGAGTTTGAAGTACAAGAAGTCCAGGTAGGAGTGGAGTTCCTCTCCCTCCTTGCCCTTGCCCATCAGGCTCTTGGCGGTCAGGATATTGGTCAGGTAATAGGTCACCGTGTTGATCTTGGTAATGGGCGAAAGGAAATTCGGCAGATCGTCCTGCGTCACCTCGGGGACGTAATTGTAGACCACCTGAGGCCGGATGCTGTGTTTGACCTTTTGCAGCTTATCGCTGGAAACATCGAAGATGCGCTGCACATCCGAAGACAGATCGAGGCGGAAGTTCGGGACGGTCCGGGAGGCATAGTCGGCCACCTGGCTGCTTTGTTTATTGTCGACTTGAAAAAAAGTCTGGGCAAGTCCCAGGGAGGTGTCGAAATTCAGGTATTGACGCAGCTTGTAGGGGTAGGAAAGGGTGGGCAGCAAATCCAGCACCTGCCCCCGGTCGTTGTTCTTCCGCCAGTAATTGTTATAGGACGAATACCACTGGAGGTATAGGCTCTTCCAGAGTTCAAAACGCAGGCTGTCGAAACGCAGGTAAGGCAACTGGTTCAGGGCGTCGTCCGACTTGTCCAGCTCCTGGAAATACTGAAATCCGCCGATGAAGTTGAAATTACCGAAGTTGCGGCTCACGATGGCCGTGTTGCGGCGATCCAACTGGGTCTCGTCATCCAGG
>JALOOY010000058.1 GCA_025454185.1 Thermodesulfobacteriota bacterium | reverse complement strand
CGGATGAACCGGGACATGTAAATTTTCATGAAAAGCTGGCCGAATACGGGGAGCTTCAACTTGACCCGGTCCCACCACAGTTCCCCTTTTTCGGTCTTGATGAAAAACTTGAAACCGCCGTACAAGGCCCCGAATCCCAGGGCCAGCCAGAACCAGTACTCCCGGAAATAGATGCTCAGGTTCATCAGGATCTTGGACGGCAGGGGCAGTTCCATTTTGGAGGCCTTGAAGATGCTCATGAACTTGGGGATGATGAAGGTCACGGCCAGGACAAAGGCCCCGGCCATGGCTATGACCACCACCTTGGGATAGCGGGTGGCCGCCTTGATGTCCGCCCGGATCTTGATCTCGTTGTCCATGTGGACGGCCAGCCGGTCGAAGACCTGCTCCAGGGTCCCGGAGGATTCCCCGGATTCCACCATGTGAATGTAAAGGGTATCGAAGATGCGGGGGAATTTGGCCATGGCCGCGGAAAGGCTCTTCCCTTCCTTGATCTGCTCGATGATCTCCCGGATGATTTCCCGGAATTTGGGATTGGTGGTCTGTTCCGCCAGGACGGTCAGGGCGTTCTGGAGCGGTACCCCGGTGGCATACAGGGTGCCCAACTGCCGGGAAAAATAGACCAGTTCCTTCATGCTCACCGGGCTTCGCGGTTTAAATTTCCGGGCCAGCCAGACCTGAAAAGGCGGGTTGCTCTGATCGGCGGCCGGCTTGATCTGCACGGGGATGCAGCCCATCTCCCCTAATTTGCCGGCCACGAAACCCGGGTCCCGGCCTTCCATCTGGCCGCTGACCAGCCGCCCGCCGTTGTCCCTGGCCTTATAAGCATAATTTGGCATAAAATACTCCCGTTTGAACGTCTGAAACCGCGCGGGATATCCGCAACAAGGGCGCTACCCCTGATCCGCGACAGAGGGCAGCTCGCGGATGGTGACCCGATTCAATTCTTCTACCGAGGTGATACCCTTCAAGACCTTGGCGATGCCATCCATACGCAGGGTTTTCATACCCTGGTTGCGGGTAGCCCGCTCGGTAATGGCCCCGTACGAAGCCTTTTGCAGGAGGAGTTCCTTGATTTCCTGATTGACGATCATCAGCTCAAAAATTCCCAGGCGGCCCTTGTACCCGGAATTTTTGCAGAGGCGACAGCCCTTGGGCCGGTACAGGGTAGGAGTTTCTCCGATGGGAATTCCCAGTTCCCGGCGAATTTCCGGGTCCGGTTGATAGGGCTCCCGGCATTCCGGACAGAGCTTCCGCACCAGCCGCTGGGCCAGCACGCCCTCCACCGAGGAAGCGATCAGGAAGGGGGGAATACCCATTTCGGACAGGCGGATCAGGGTGCTGGGCGCGTCGTTGGTATGGAGGGTGCTGAAGACCAGGTGACCGGTCAAAGCCGCCTGCACGGCAATATTGGCCGTTTCCCCGTCCCGAATCTCACCCACCATGATGATGTCCGGGTCCTGGCGGAGGATGGACCGGAGGCCGGCGGCGAAGGTCAGCCCGGCCTTGGCATTGATCTGGGCCTGGCGGATACCGCCCAGGCGATACTCCACCGGGTCCTCCAGGGTAATCATGTTTTTCTGGGGATCGTTGATGCTGTTCAACGTGGCGTACAGGGTGGTGGTCTTGCCGCTGCCGGTCGGTCCGGTGACCAGGACGAACCCATAAGGAATATTGATCAAATACAACAACTTTTTATACTCTTCGGGCAGGAAGCCCAGGTCCTCCAGGGTCAGCAGGATACTGGACTGATCCAGCAGGCGCATGACCACATTTTCCCCGTAAATGGTGGGGAAACTGGACACCCGCACATCGAGACTGTGGCCGTTCGAGGAAAAATGAAAGCGTCCGTCCTGGGGGCTGCGCCGTTCGGCAATGTCCAGTTTGGACATGATTTTGATGCGGGAAGTGACCGGATTCACATATTTGGCCTGCAAGGGGGTAGTCTCCCGGAGCATCCCGTCCACCCGGTAGCGGATCCGTAACTGGCTCTCATCGGGCTCCACATGAATGTCGCTGGCCCGGTCCCGGACCGCTTCGGTAAGGATCAAATTCACCAGTTGGCTGATGGGCCCTTCCTCGGTCTCCTCCTCGGGGACGCCTTCTCCCTTCTCCTCCTCGCTGCCGCCGGCTTCGGCGCCGGTATCGCTCTGGTTCAAAAAAGACCCGCCGTATAGCTCCTCGATGGCCCGGCGGATCTCCACCTCCAGGGCGATAACCGGATCAATGCTCATTTTCGTCCGGATGGTGAGTTCATCGATGGCCAGGATATTCAGGGGGTCGGCCATGGCCACGGTTAAAATCCGCTTGTTTTCACTGACCGGGACCAGGAGATAATTTTCGGCCACGTTCTGGGGGACCAGCAGGACCAGCTTTTTGTCCAGGATCTGCTTGGAGAGATCGACAAAAGGAATGTGCAACTGATGGGAAAGAGTGCGCATGATCTCTTCCTCGGAAACATACCCGAACTGGACGAGGATCTTGCCCAGACGCTCTTTCGATATCTTTTGCAGCTCAATGGCTTCCTGGAGTTTCTTTTGATCGATCAGCCCCGCTTCGATCAATATATCCCCCAGGCGTTTCTTTTTAACCACCGCACAGCTCGCTTTCAGTCATGTATTCCCTCTCTAATAGGGGATAATCGGCAGTACCCGTCGAACCCTTTACGCTTAAAATTTTTTACCTTTAATCCCCTCCGATCCCTGTGGTATGATCCGGTCTCTGGTAAGCTGACTTTTCCCGGGAGTTCTGCCGCACTGAATCGAGATAGGAACATCATGAACCCCATTCCGGACAAGGCCGGACGGACGGTAACCGCCCTGGGCATCGACCTGGGGGGAACCCGCTTGAAAATCGGCCTGGTGGACCGCCGGGGCCGGGTACTGGCCATGAAAAAATTCCCCACCCGGGTTCAGATAGGGCGGGAACCCCTGATCAAACGAATTATCGGATTGACGGCCTCTTTTCTTAAGGACCCCTGCTGTGGCGCTCAGCCCCCCCGGGTGATCGGGTTGGGCGCTGCCGGCCTCATCGATATCGGCCGCGGGGTAGTGGAACTATCCCCCAATTTTCCAGACTGGCGCCAGGTGCCGCTGGGCCCCCGCCTGGAAGAGGCCCTGGGCCTGGCCACCTTCCTGGACAACGACGCCAATGCCGTGACCTTTGGCGAAAAATGGGCCGGCGCCGGGCAGGACTGGGAGCATTTTGCCTGCCTTACCCTGGGGACCGGTGTCGGCGGCGGGCTGATACTGGGAGGACGGTTGTGGTACGGGGCCCACGGCTCGGGTCCGGAAATCGGCCACATGACCATCGCCCCCCGGGGGGAGCTTTGCCGCTGCGGAAACCGGGGGTGCCTGGAAACAAAGGCTTCGGCCACCTGGCTGGTGGAAAAAGCCAATAGAATCATTCGGGAAAAAGGATTGCACCCTCCTTGCTCCCTGAAGTCCATTAAACCGGGGGCCACCTTGACCGCGCAAGACCTCTTTCACTGGGCCCAAACCGGGGAAACCCATATGGTACGGCTTTTCCAACAGATGGGGGAAGCCCTGGGTCTGGCCCTGGCCAACCTGGTCCATCTACTCAGCCTCGAGGGCATCATTTTGGGGGGCGGGCTCAGCCGGGCCGCTACTATTTTCTTGCCTTATTTAGAGAAAGAATTTAAAAAACGGTTGACCTTGGTTTCTCCCGCTGGCGTCGGCCTGCGCATTTCCACCCTCCAGGAAAGAAGCGGCATCATCGGCGCCGCCGGCCTGGCCCTGGAACGGGCCGGCAGCGACAGGACCGGGTACTTAAAACAGAGGTTTCCTGATGGCCCCTAAAAAAAAGATCTCTCGGAAAGAATTATTGAAGAAACCCGATGAATTTATAACCACCTCCAATCGGATTTACTCTTGGATTTCCGACCACCTGCGAACGGTTGTTCTAGCCGGCCTGGCCGTGGTCCTCATCGCCGCCTCCGTCTGGGGCTACCTGGCCTACCGCTCCTACCGGGAAGCCCAGGCTCAGCAGAAATATTTTTCAGCCGTGGAACTCCAGGAAATGGAACAGAAGATTAAGGGTCTGAAGGCTGTCACGGCTGATTTTTCGGGCACCAGGGGTTCCGACAAGGCCTGGGTCTCCCTGGGCCACCTCTATTTTCAAAAAAAGGATTATCCCCAGGCCATCCAGGCCTACCAGAACGCCCTGAAGGGCGGCCGTTTTCCGCAGGAATTTGAAACAATGATCCGGGAAAACCTGGCCTACGCCCTGGAAGAAAAGGGCGACCTCAAAGGGGCTGCGGACCTCTTTAGCGGCATTTTAAAGAGCCCTGCGCCGTTGCTGAAGGAAAACGCCCACCTGAATCTGGCCCGGGTCTATTCCAAGCTGGGCCAGACCAAAGAAGCCAAGGCCACCCTGCAAGACTTCCTCAAAGCCTACCCCAACTCCAACTACGCCCCCCTGGTCCGGGACCGTCTGGCCCGCCTATAACCTTAATTTTGGCCAAAAGGCTAAAATTAAGGTCAAGGGGTTTTTCCTTGACAAGAAATGGCAAAAATTATAGTGTAGCTATAATATAACTATTTTTTAAAGAAAATTTTCCGTTTTTAAAAAATTTTTTAGGGGGTCGTATGCATCCACTATTAGCAGGGAAACCGGGGGAACAGATGCTGTTACTGGGCAATGAAGCCATTGTCCGCGGGGCCTTGGAGGCCGGGGTGGCCTTCGCCACCGCCTACCCCGGTACCCCGTCATCCGAAGTGCCTTTGAACTTTTACCAGATCAAGCAGGAAACCGACCTTTATTTCGAGTATTCCACGAATGAAAAGGTGGCCCTGGAAGTCGCCGCCGGGGCCGCGGTTTCCGGTCTGCGCACCATGGTCACCATGAAACACGTGGGCGTGAACGTGGCCGCCGACCCCCTGATGACCCTGGCCTATACGGGGGTCAACGGCGGCATGGTCATCCTCACCGCCGACGATCCCTCCCTTTTTTCCAGCCAGAACGAACAGGACAACCGCTTCTATGCCCGCCTGGCGGGCCTGCCCATGCTGGAGCCGACCACCCCCCAGGAAGCGAAGGACATGACCATTTATGCCTTCGCGCTCTCCGAGCAACTGAAGCTGCCCGTGCTGTTGCGCACCACCACCCGGATCAACCACTCCCGGGGGATCGTCACCCTGGGAGAGATGGTGCCCCGCCGGATCCAGGGCGCTTTCGCCAAAGACCCTTTCAGCTACGTCACGGTCCCGGCCGTATCCCGCACCTTGCACGTCAAACTTCTCAAAAAAATCGACCAGGCCTTGGAGGAGGCCGAGCGTTCTTCCTTCAACGAAATCATCGGCCAGGGGAAATGGGGAATAATCACCCACGGCGTCAGCCTCTGCTATGTTCGGGACGCCCTGGAAGAGCTCCAGGTCAGCGGCGCTTTTTCCGTGCTCAAACTGGGCTTTTCTTTTCCCCTGCCGGAGAAGCTGATCCAGCAATTCCTGGATCGGGTGGAAAAGGTCCTGGTGGTGGAGGAATTGGAGCCCATCATGGAAGAGGCCGTCCAGGCTGCGGCCCAGCGTTCGGGGCGGCTGATACCCATCCGGGGTAAAGGCATAGGGGAGTTGGGCCGGCTCTACGAAAACGAGCCGGTACGGGTCAAAAAATCCATTGCCGCCTATTTCGACCTGAATTACCAGCCCTTGGCCCCGGTGGACGTGGCCGACCTGCCGGCCCTGCCGGGCCGGCCCCCCAACCTCTGTCCCGGGTGTCCCCACCGCTCCACCTTCTATGCGGTCAAGAAAGTCGCCGGCGAGGACGCCATCTATCCCACCGACATCGGCTGTTATACCTTGGGCATACTGCCCCCCCTGAGCATCGCCGACTTCGTCATCTGCATGGGCTCCAGCGCCAGTTCCGCCGCCGGTTTCGCCCGAGCCACCGACAAGCCGGTCATTGCCTTTATCGGGGATTCCACCTTTTTCCACAGCGGCATCACCGGGCTGATCAATGCCTTTCACAACAACCACAAATTTACGCTGGTCATTCTCGACAACGGCACCACGGCCATGACCGGCCATCAGCCCCACCCCGGCGTGGATGCGGCCCTGCTCGGCCAGCCCAACAACCAGGTTTCCGTAGAGGCCGTGGTCCGGGGCATCGGGATCAAAATGGTGACCGTGGTCAATCCCAAGAAATTGAAGGACACCATGGCGGCCGTCAAGAAATCCCTGGAATTCGAAGGGGTTTCGGTGATCATCTCCCAGGAGATCTGCCCGCTCTATGCCAAACGGGTCCAGCCGCCGGCCAAGGCCCGCACCTTCACGGTCAGCGAAAGCCGCTGCAAAAACCATCGGGATTGCGTCAATCTCTTCGCCTGCCCGGCCTTCTATCTCGAGAACGACCGGGTCAAAATAAATGAAAATTTGTGCATCGGCTGTGCGGTGTGCGCCCAGGTCTGCCCGGAGCAGGCCATTCTGCCCAGAAAGTAAGGAGGGAGCTATGGATACCAAACGGATTGTCTTCGTCGGGGTGGGTGGTCAGGGGAACCTGCTCTCTTCCCAGGTCCTGGGGGAAGCGGCCATGCTGGCCGGCCTCCCGGTCAATGTCAGCGAAGTACACGGCATGGCCCAGCGGGGCGGAGTGGTGGAATCGGCCGTGGTCATGGGCGGCGCCCTGAGTTCCATCGTCTCCGACGGCGAGGCCGACATCCTGCTGAGCTTCGAACCCTCGGAAACCCTGCGGGCCCTGGCCAAGTGTTCCCAGGATTCGACGGTGATCACCAACATCGTGCCCCTGGAGCCCTTTACCGTGGCCGTCGGAAAAGGCGTCTATCCCGACATCAAGGCCGCTCTGGAGCAGGTTAAGAAAAAAGTGAAACGGCTTATCGCCTTGAACGCCAACGCCCTGGCCGAGCAGGCCGGTTCCGCCATGGCCGTCAATATCGTCATGCTGGGGGCCCTGGCCCAAAGCGGGACCCTGCCCCTGACCAGGGAACAGTTCAAGGCCGCCATGGAAAAGACCATCAAAAAGAAATTGTTGGAAGTCAATTTGAAGGCCTTCGATCTGGGGTACGAGGCGGCGGCAAAATTGTAGGGGCGAAATATTTTTCGCCCCTACCTGGTCGCGCAAAAAAAACTCCCGGTCCTTAACGGCCGGGAGTATTTTTTGCTTTTACGCCGAACGTTTTTTTATTTTATACTACTCAAACCGCACGTCGATCGCCTTGGCATGCAGCGGCAGCCCTTCCTTGCGGGCCAGGAGGGTGATGGTGTTTTTGAGGCCCTTGAGTCCCTGGCGGCTCAAATATTGAAAGGTCGGTTTCTTAATGAAATCGTCCACCGACAGCCCGGAAAACATGCGGGCACAGCCCCCGGTAGGCAGCACGTGATTGGTGCCCGAGGCGTAGTCGCCGGCCGGGACCGGGGCATAGGGTCCCATGAAAATGGAGCCGGCATGTTTGATCCGCGGCAGCACGATCCAGGGATCCGCGGTGACGATCTGGAGATGTTCGGCGGCGTATTCATTGGCGAAATCCACCGCTTCCTTCAGGTTCCCGGTGGTCAGGATGGCCGAATGGCGGGTCAGGGCCTGTTCGATGATCTCCCGGCGTTCCAGACCCGGCAGTTCCCGATTGATAATTCCGCAGATCTCCGCGGCCAGCTTCTCGGAAGGGGTTACCAGCACGGCCCCGGCGTCCGGATCGTGCTCGATCTGGGAAAGGAAATCCCACACCA
>JALOOY010000545.1 GCA_025454185.1 Thermodesulfobacteriota bacterium | reverse complement strand
GGTGCATGGTCACCTGGCCTGTCCCGTCGGGGATTGGGGGGCGGTGTTCCGGGACCTGGCGGCCCAATATGCCCAAGCGGGTACGGCGGAGGCCGATGATCTCCAGGCCATCGAGATGGCCCGGGATTTCGAGGTCCGCAGCATAGCCTTCTACGAAAACCATCTGGCCCAGGCGACCGACCCTCTGGAACAGGCTTTTCTGAAACAGATGGTTCAAGAAGAAAAAAGCCATTATCAAGCCCTCCAGGATACGCATTATTACCTGACCGATCCGGAAGGCTGGTTCATGGAAAAAGAACGGGCCGGTCTGGAAGGGGCCGGCTGAGAGGTGACCCGTGGGACCCGGGACAGCGCTTCAAATCGTTGTCGGCGGCGAGGCCGGCCAGGGCCTGGTGACCATCGGCCAATTGTTGGCCAAGGTCCTGGTCCGTTGCGGTTACGCCATTGTGGTGACCCAGGATTATCAGTCCCGCATTCGGGGGGGGCATAATACCTTCCGCGTCCGGACTGGCCCCGGCGTTCTGGAGGCCCCCCCTGCCCATCCCCTACCAGGAGCTGGCTGAGGAGCGGCACTGGAATACAACGGCCCTGGGGATCGTCCTGGCCCTGCTGGGGCTGCCGGAGCAGCAGGCGGCCCGGGCGGTGATGGATTTTTTCGGGCCTAAAAAGCCACAAGCCGCCGAGGCCAACCGTCAGGCCCTGGAAAAGGCCTTTTCCTGGACCCGGGACCAGCACCCCTCCTTTTCACCCCTGGCGCCTCCCGGCGCCGAGGGGCCCCCGCGCCTCCTGCTGAACGGCAACGAGGCCATCGCCTTGGGGGCCTTGGCGGGGGGGCTGAAGTTTTTTGCCTTCTATCCCATGTCACCTTCCACCTCCATCGGACTCACCCTGGCGGGACAGGCCTCTTCCCTGGGGATCATCGTCGAGCAGGCCGAGGATGAAATCGCCGTGATCAATATGGCCCTGGGGGCCTCATTTGCCGGGGCCCCCAGCATGGTGGCCACCTCGGGCGGCGGGTTTGCCCTCATGACCGAAGGGGTCAGTCTGGCGGGCATGACCGAAACCCCCTTGGTCATCGTAGTCTGTCAAAGGCCCGGTCCGGCTACCGGCCTGCCCACACGCACCGAGCAGGGCGACCTGGACCTGGTCCTCCATGCCGGCCACGGCGAGTTTCCCCGGGCCGTTTTCGCCCCCGGATCGGTGGAGGACTGCTTCCACTTGACCCGGCAGGCCCTGGAAACCGCCGAGCGGTCCCAGGGACCTGTTTTTCTGTTGACGGACCAGTTCCTGGCTGATTCCTACCGAGGGGTGGTTCCCTTCGACCTGTCCCCGCCCTCCTGGCGGCCGGACCGGACCGAGATCGCTCCCGGCGCCTATCTGCGCTACGCCCTGACGGAGGACGGGGTTTCGCCGCGGCTGTTCCCGGGGACCACGAACGACCTGGTCGTGGCCGACAGCGACGAGCACACCGAGGACGGACACCTGACCGAAGACCTGACCGTCCGGAAAAAGATGGTGGAAAAGCGTTTGCAGAAGCTGGAACTCCTGCTGGATCGGGTGATCCCCCCGGAAAGCACCGGACCGGATCGCCCCGAGCTGCTGCTGGTGACCTGGGGTTCCAGCCGGGGTGCGGTCCTGGAAGTCGCTGAGATCCTGCGCAGCCAAGGCCGGTCTGCAGGAGTGCTCCACTTTTCCCAGGTCTGGCCTCTGCGGCCGGATCAATTTTCAGCCCAGCTCGCGGCGGCCGGAGAAGTGGTAACCATTGAAAGCAACGCCTTCGGACAGTTCGCCAGGCTGCTGCGGCGAGAAACGGGATTTCAAGTTTCGCGGCAGATCCGCCGCTATGACGGCTGGCCGATTACCCCGGAATATATTCTGCGGGAATTGGAGAGGTCATGACGGTACACTGGGAAGATTACGGCAATTTTGAAACGGCCTGGTGCCCGGGATGCGGCAACCACTCGATTCTGCCGGCAGTCAAGAAGGCCTTGGCCGCGTGCGACCTCGCCCCCCATCAGGTTCTGATGGTGTCGGGCATCGGCCAGGCCGCCAAGGCCCCCCACTACCTGCGGGCAAACGTCTTTAACGGTCTTCACGGTCGGGCCTTGCCCGCGGCCACCGGGGCCAAACTGGCCAATCCGGAATTGACGGTGGTCGTCGAAAGCGGGGACGGCTGCACCTACGGCGAGGGGGGGAATCATTTTCTGGCGGCCATCCGCCGCAACATCGATCTGACCCTGCTGGTCCATAACAACCAGATTTACGGGTTGACCAAGGGACAGGCCAGTCCCACCACCGGGGAGGGCCTGGTGACCAAGGCCCAGCCGCAAGGGGTGCCGTCGGCCCCCTTCAATCCGGTTCTGGTGGCCGTGGCCATGGAGGCCGGTTTCGTGGCCCGGGGCTTTTCCGGATTGGAGGACCATCTGGCGGGATTGATCCAAAAGGCTATCCGGCACCCCGGCTTTGCCCTGGTAGACATCCTGCAGCCCTGTGTTTCCTTTAATAAAGTCAACACCTACGGTTGGTACAAGAAGCGCTGTTATGAACTGCCGGCCGGGTACGATCCCCGGCGCTGGGACCAGGCCCTGGAAAAGGCCCGGGAGTGGGGGGAGCGCATTCCCGTGGGGGTCCTTTACGAGAACACGCGGCTCACCTTCGAGGCCCATTTGCCGGCCCTCTCGGGCGGCCCGGTGATCCGCCGCGAGGTCGACCGGAATCGTCTGGAAAAAATTCTGGAAACGTTTCTATAATTTCTTTGAGGTGAA
>JALOOY010000544.1 GCA_025454185.1 Thermodesulfobacteriota bacterium | reverse complement strand
CGATGAGGTCAAAAAGAAACAGGTAGTGGGCCTTTTGGAAACCATGAAGGTCTTCCAAAAAATCAAAGCGCCGACCGACGGGCGGGTTTTACGAATCGTTGCGCAAAACGAAGCCCCTTTGAAGGACGGCGACCTGATCATGGTCATCGAGGCTTCATAAAATTACCCATGTTTACCAAGGTCCTCATCGCCAACCGGGGAGAAATCGCCCTGCGGGTCATCCGGGCTTGTCGGGCGGTGGGGCTGCGCACCGTGGCGGTTTACTCGGAGGCCGACGCCGATTCCCTTCCGGTCCAATTGGCCGACGAAAAGGTCGGCATCGGGCCTGCTCCCAGCGCCAAGAGTTATCTGAACGGAGACCGGATGGTCGCTGCCGCCCTGGAAACCGGGGCCCAGGCCATTCATCCCGGATACGGTTATTTGGCCGAAAACGATAACTTCGCGGCCGCCTGTGCGGCGCAGGGCCTCATATTCATAGGTCCTTCCGTAGACAATTTGCGTCTGGCCGGGAACAAGGTCGCCGCTAAGCGGATCATGAAGGCCGCAGGCGTGCCGGTCATCCCCGGGAGCGAAGGGGAAGTGCTGGAACTGGGCGAAGCGCAGCGGATCGGGGCGGAAATCGGCTACCCCCTTTTGATCAAGGCTGCGGGAGGAGGAGGCGGCCGGGGCATTCGCATCTGCGCCGATCCCCAGGGGCTTCAGGAAGAATTTTCCGTGGCCCGGGAGGAGGCCCGGGCGGCCTTTGGGAGGGAAGCAGTCTATCTGGAAAAATACCTGGCCGCGCCGCGGCATATCGAATTTCAGGTCCTGGGCGACTGCCGGGGAAAGATCGTGCACCTCGGTGAACGGGAATGCAGCATCCAGCGCCGGCATCAGAAACTGATCGAAGAGTCTCCTTCTCCCCGGTTGACGCCGGAACTTCGTGCAGCCATGGGCGCCGCGGCCCTGCGGGCGGCAGAGGCCGTGGGCTACCGCAACGCCGGCACCGTGGAATTCCTTCTGGACCCAGGGGGGCAGTTCTATTTCCTGGAAATCAACGCCCGCATCCAGGTGGAACATCCGGTCACGGAAATGACCACCGGCATCGATCTCGTCCGGGAGCAGATCCGCCTGGCGGCCGGGGACCCCCTGGGCAAAGAAAAGGACAACCAAATAAAATAAAGTCACTCGACTTCAGTCGTCAACTAATAACATAAAACCCCCGGCTTCGGTGTGCGCGTGGACTCCCACCTGTACCAGGGCTATGAGCTGCCCATCTACTATGATTCCCTCATCGCCAAACTTGTCACCTGGGACTTAACCCGGGAAGGGGCCATCCGGATCATGGGTAGGGCGTTGGAAGAATTCCGGGCCGCACCGCTGAAAACAACCATTCCCCTGCACTTGCAGATCATGGGGGATCCCCTTTTTCAAAAAGGTGAATTCGACACCCATTTTATCCAAAGATACTTCCCGGAAGATGCGGAAGAGGAGGACGAGGAGGAGTAGCGATGGATTTCGAGCTGACCGCAGAACAACGGATGCTCCAGGAACAGGTGGCCCGCTTTGTGGATCAGGCGGTCATACCCTTGGCCCCGGTCATCGACGAGGAGGAGCGGTTCCCCGCGGAAAATTTTCGGGCCATGGCGGACCTGGGACTTTTCGGCATTACCCTGCCGGAGGATTACGGCGGGGGCGGATCGGATTTTCTGTCCTCCGTGCTGGTGATGGAAGAACTGATGCGGGGGTGCGTCTCCACCGGCAATACCTACGGGGCCCACGCGGTCCTTTGCACCGAAAGCATCTTCCGCAACGGAAACGAGGAGCAGCGGCGGCGTTTTCTTCCGGACCTCATCGCCGGAAAGAAGATCGGGGCCCTGGCCCTGACGGAGCCGGGGGCCGGGTCGGACGCCCTGTCCCTGCGCTGCCGGGCGGAGCGAAAGGGCGATCGTTATATCCTGAACGGGTCCAAGACGTTTATCACCAACGGCCCCGTGGCCGACGTGGCCATCATCTACGCCAAGACCGATCCCGAGGCCGGACCGAAAGGCATCTCCGCTTTTCTGGTGGAGGAGGGATTCCCGGGGTTCACCAAAGGAAAACCGATGAAGAAGATGGGAGTCCGGGGCTCGCCCACCGGAGAGCTTTTTCTCGAGAACTGTGAAGTCCCGGCGGAGAATCTGCTGGGGGGAGAGCACCGGGGGCTGGGCGTCCTGATGAGCGGTCTGGACCGGGAACGCATCCTCTGGTCCATTGCGCCCATCGGCGTGGCTCAGGGGGCCTTCGACCTGGCTTTCCGCTATGCCCGTGAAAGAATTCAGTTCGGACAGCCCATCGTACAATTTCAAATGATTCAAGACATCCTGGCCGGCATGGCCACGGATATCCAGGCCGGGCGGGTCCTCTCCTACTGGGCGGCCGCCCAGGCCGGCAGCGGGAAAAATGTCCGTCTGGAGGCCTCTTATGCCAAGCTCTTCTGCGCCGAAGCCGGGGTGCGGGCCGTGGGCCGGGCCATGCAAGTCTTCGGCGGCTACGGTTTCATGCGGGAATACCCTATCGAGCGCCTGTACCGGGACGTCAAGGGCATCGAGTTCGGGGCCGGGACCAATCAGATCCAGAAGCTGATCATCATGGGGGAGTTGCTGAAGAAAAAAAGTTGATCGGTAAAGATGAAAAGGCTACATTATCCCGAAACAACAAGGTGACCAGGGATGACGGGCAAGGATTTCTTTAAATCGTTAGCCAACGGGAAAGTAGACATCGTCCAAACACTGATCGAGTTCCTGGCGGATATCCTGCGGCTTATCGAGACCTACCCGGAACTGGAAAATAATCTGCCACGGCGCCTGAAGGAGGAACTGAACAAGGAGTAGCTTCAAAGAAAATCCCACCATAAAGATTCGGTTGCTTTTAACGCGTGACCGGGAGGGAGCGCAGCAACAAGTCTCCGGTCCTTTTTCAAAAAGGAGGAAGCGAGATGGAAGAGCGGATCTGGCACAAGGCCTATGACCCCCAGGTGCCCCCGAGCATCGACTACGAAAAAATCACTCTGCCCGAGGCCCTGGAACGGAGCGCACGAAATTATCCGGACCAGACAGCTTTGTTGTTGATGGGACGGAAGGTTTCCTACCGAGAATTGAACTCCCTGGTCAACCGCTTCGCCGCTGCGCTCCAGGATCTGGGGGTGCGGAAGGGAGACAAGGTGGCCTTGCTGCTGCCCAATATCCCCCAGGGCCTGGCTGCCGTTTACGCGGCCTTTCGTCTGGGTGCCGTGGTGGTCATGACCAATCCCCTCTACACCGAAGCGGAACTGGAATACCAACTCAAGGATGCGGAAGCCACGGTGGTCATTACCCTCGACTTGCTGATCCCCCGCCTCCTTAAAATCAAAGATAAAAC
>JALOOY010000057.1 GCA_025454185.1 Thermodesulfobacteriota bacterium | reverse complement strand
ATGCCAATGAGAGGAGAGACCATGAGCATTCCAGAAGACTCGGCACCGGTCAAATTGTATTTGGGCATCGATGTCGGGTCCGTGAGCGTCAATTGCCTGGTGATCGATGAAAGGAAACGAATCCTTCACGAGTCCCCCTACGTGCGCCACCTGGGAAAAGTGGAGGAAACGGTGACCACTCGCATCCGGGAACTCTATGAAAGATTCGGTCGGGAAAACTTCGCCGCCGTCGCTTTCACCGGGAACCACGGCCGTCAACTCAGCGGGAGGCTGGGGACGTTGTTCGAGTTCGAGATACTCAGCCAGGTGTTGGGGGCGATCCACATCCGGCCCGACGTACGGACCGTCATGAGCATGGGCGGGCAGGAGACCGCCCTGGCCCAGATCAATCACCGGGCGGACGGCTGGGAACTGGCCTACTTCAACACCAACGGCCCCTGCGCCTCCGGCACCGGTTCCTTCATCGATCAACAGGCGGAGCGCCTGGCCACCGCCGTCTTCGAGCAGAAAAAGATGCGGGAACCGGGTTTCAACGCAGCCGTTCTGGAAGACTTCATCGCCCTGGGGCTGCGAAGTCAACGGCCGGCCAGCGTGGCCTGTCGCTGTACGGTCTTCACCAAGTCCGACATGATCCACCTCCAGAATAAAGGGGAACTCCTCCAGGATATCATCTACGGGCTCCACGTGGGGAATGCCCGGAACTACCTGAGCGCCATCGTTTCCAAACGCTCGCTGGCGGAGCCCATTCTCTTTATCGGGGGCCTGTCCCGGAACGCCCTGCAAGTGCGGGCTTTCCGGGAGCATTTCCCCGGACTCCTGATCCCGTCCTACAGCACCTCCCTTGGTGCCCTGGGTGTGGCGCTGCTGGCGCTGCAGCAGGGCAGGCGGGACCGCCCTGATCCGGAAAAGGTCCTGATCCAGAACCCGGGTCCGGCGGGTTCCGTGCCGGTCGGTCCCAGATTGGCGCTGGAAAAAACCGTTTTTCCGGAAAGAAACGAGGTACGCTGGAAGCCCCTGAGCGGCCGTTCGCGGGGCTATCTGGGGCTCGACATCGGCTCCACCAGCACCAAGTTCGTCCTGATGGATGAGCGGCGCGAGATCATCCAGAAGCGTTATGTCCCCACCCGGGGCAAGCCGATCGAAGTCACCCAGGAACTCCTGCGGCACCTCCGAGCCCAAATCGGCGACCGGGTGGAGATCCTGGGCGTGGCCACCACCGGTTCCGGAAGGGGCGTGGCAGGAGACTTCCTGAACGCCGATCTGATCATGGACGAGATCAGCGCCCACGCCCGCGGCGCCGTGGAAATCGATCCCGGCGTGGACACCATTTTCGAAATCGGGGGCCAGGACTCCAAATACATAGCCATCGCCAATACCCACCCCTTGGATTTCGACATGAACAAAGTCTGCGCCGCCGGAACCGGGAGCTTCCTCCACGAGCTGGCCAACAAGTACGGCATCGACATCGTGGAGGAATTCCAGGCCGTGGCCCTGTCGGCGCCGGAACCGGTAAAGCTGGCGGAGCGCTGCACCGTGTTCATGGAGTCCGACCTCGTGTCCTATCATCAGCAGGGGGTATCCCGAGAAGATCTCATGGGCGGACTCTGCTACGCCATCGTCCACAATTATCTGAACCGGGTCGTCGGAAATCGGAAGGTCGGAAAACGGGTCATGTTTCTCGGGGGCCCTTCACTGAACAAAGCCGTCGTGGCGGCCTTCGAGAACGTTCTGGGCCAGGGTCTCCTCGTCCCTCGCCACCGGGAGGTCCTCGGCGCCTACGGAGCGGCCGTCAGCCTCCAGGAGATGATGGTGGCTGAGGGCCGAAAGGAGTCCGCGTTCAGGGGTTTCGACAGCGCCATCAACGACCGGATGATCCCCACGGAAAAGACCTGCCGCGCGGACTCCGAATGTCAGAATCAGTGCAAGCTCAAGATCTACCGGTTCGACGGCCGCCAAACCGTTTGGGGAGGAGAGTGCGGGAGGTATGAAGGGAGCGGGAGGTCGGGAGGCCGTCAGGAGAATTGTTTTGAAATCCGACACCAAATCTGGCAGCGTCACCTGGAAGGCGTCTGTACCACTCTGAGCCGGGAACCTCTGCCGGAAGTGAACGGACGGCCCACCGTGGGCCTGATCAGGGCTCTTTACGGCCAGCAGAACAGCGTGCTCTGGGCCCATTTCTTTGATACCCTGGGCTACCGGCTCGTGCTGACACCGCCGACCGATGAGCGGATTTCCCGGGTCGGCATCGAGGCCATGGTAGCGGAAACCTGCTACCCGATCAAGGTAGCCCACGGCCATGCCCAGGCTCTGCTGGGGAAAACCCGGCACCTGTTTCTGCCCACCTTGGTCGACATGGCCACGCCGCAGGCTGCCGAGCGGGGCTATTACTGCCCCATGGTCCAAAGCAGCTCCTTCATGATTCGCGCCGCCCTGGGGATTCCGGCCGACGCGCTCTGGAACCCGGCCCTGAACTTCAAGCTTGACCCCGAACTGGTGGCCCTGGATCTGCACCGCCAACTGGGCCGGAGGCTGGGCCGCCGGAGAAAACAGATAAGAGCCGCTTTCCTAAGGGCGCTGGAAAAACAGGAGGCCTTCGATCAGGAATTGCGCCGCCGGGGGGAAGCTTACCTTGAGAAGCTGCCTGCGGATGAACCGCTGGTGGTGGTGACCGGCAGACCCTATAATCTCTACGATGAGAGACTGAATCTCCGGTTGGGGCAGATCCTGGCCAAGGTCGGCGTACAGGCCCTGCCCATGGATTTTCTGGATGTTTCGGCAGTGCAGCTCGCGGATTTTTCCTCCATGTTTTGGGGGCTGGGGGCTCGGATTCTGCGAACGGCCATACGAACCCGCCCTACGGAGGCCTTTTTCGGCCTGCACCTGACCAATTTCGGCTGCGGGGCGGATTCTTTTGTGGAACACTTCTATCGCCACATCATGGGCGACAAGCCCTATCTGATACTGGAACTGGATGAACACAGCGCCGTGGCCGGTGTAACGACGCGTCTCGAGGCCTTTCGGAATGTCCTGGAGAACAGCATCCGAAAAGGCGAAGCCGGCCGGCGCCTTCGGAAAGCCCATTGAGGGAAAAGGAGGCTGAAATGGAAGCGGGGAAAATCATCGATTTTCGATCCCTGTCGGAAGCGGTGGGAAAGTTTCACATCGGCCGGAAGAAAGTCCTTCTCCCGGCCATGAACCGCATCTCCGCCCATCTCCTGGCGGGGACCTTCAGGGCTTTTGGCATAGAAGCCCTGGTACTGGCAACCTACGGCGGGCTCGATCTCGGCAAGCAATACACCTCCGGAAAAGAGTGCTATCCCTGCCAGGTCACCCTGGGGGACGTTCTGGCTTTCATCCGGGGGGAACGGGAGCGGCTGGGCCGGGCCTTCCATCCCGAGGATTACATTTATTTCATGCCCGAATCCGATGGCCCCTGCCGTTTCGGCCTGTACAACAAATTCCAGCGCCTGGTCCTGGATTCGATCCCCGGGCTGGACCGGTTGAAAATCTGCTCCCTGACCACGCAGGACGGCTATTCCCTGGCCGGTCTTCTCGAGGAGGAACGGGTGACGGACTTCAAAAAGGCGGGGTTTCTTGCCGTCGTGGCCGGGGATATCCTGGACCGGCTGGTCTGGCGGGTCAGGCCTTATGAAAGAGAACCCGGGGCGACCGACGCTTTTGCCGAGGGGGCCCTGCACCGCCTGGCCGCTTCCCTGGAGACCTGGGGGGCGGGAGGGAACTACGAGCCGGTGCTGGCGGAACTGGACGAAATCCTGGCGGAAGCCAAAGACCTCATCGACCCGCAACTCCCTCCCAAGCCCCTGATCGGGATGGTGGGGGAAATATTCCTGCGCATGCACCGGGAGTCCAACCAGGACCTGATCCGGCTCCTGGAAAAATACGGGGCCGAAGTGGAAAACGCCTCCATGGCGGAATGGGTAAACTACGTGAGCTATGAGCGACTGCGGGAGGCCCGAAAACACCTGACCCTCCATCTCCGTCTGCTGCACTTCACGCAGCTCCGGACCTGCCTCCGGGATATCCTGGACTTCGGGTTGAATCTCCTCTTCCAGGAGGCGACTCAGAAAAAGATTTACCGGCGGACCCGGCGGGTCCTCGACCTGGCCGAAGACCATCGGATCGCCCATCTGGAAAAAATACTGGACCGTTCAGAGGTATTTTCCTTTGATGTGCGCACCGAGGCCTGCTTGAGTATTGGCGGAATCCTCCAGTGCGCCGCAGGAGGCTACAACGGCGTGGTCAACGTCTATCCCTTTACCTGCATGCCGAGCATTACCACCTCCGCTATCGTGAAACCTCTCCTGAACGAACGGCAGCTCCCTTACCTGGATGCCCATTATGTCGGGAGTTTCCAACCCGGCCGGGAAGCCGCCCTCAGCACCTTCCTGTACCAGGCCCGCCAGCATTTCGGACGGCACGGCAGAAAAAGGCGGGCAGAGACACGGAACCGGCCGGAAGGGCTTTTCCCTTGACAGGACGATGAAGAAATGTTTCAGTAGGTTAATAGGCCATTCGCTTTAAAGAGGCTTCTTACAACCGCTGGGCCCTCAAGCGCCGGGACCGCCTTACCCCCTGCGGAGGGGCTCCGGCAATGCCGGCAGACCGAACGGGGATATGAGACTACCTCGCAGGCTTGGAAAGCTATCTGTCCTGTTGATCCCGTTGCTGCTCCTGGCTTCCGGTTGCCGTCTGCTTCAAGGCCATTCCTCTCCCCCTCTGGCCGTAAAAGGGGTACTGGACCTTTCCCGGTGGGACTTGGCCAAAAGTGACCTGATCGTTCTCAACGGGGAATATGCTTTTTATTGGGGGCGGCATGTGCCGCCCGCAGATTTCACGGGATCCCTTGTCCAGGCCCCTGCCTTCGTGAAGGTGCCGGGGTTCTGGAGTGACCGTCAAGGGGATGGGGGCCGGTTCCCCGGTCAGGGGTACGCCACCTACCGGCTGAAGGTCCTCTTGCCGGGGGCCTCAGCGCCACTGGCGCTGCGCTTGAGGGACATGGGCACGGCTTTCAGGGTCTTCGTCAACGGACGGTTCATTGGCTCCACGGGCGTGCCCGGGGAAAACCGTGAAGCAACCGTCCCCGGATCCTTTCCCCAGGTCATGCCCCTGCACCATTCCGCCCCGGTCCTGGACATCGTCTTTCATGTATCCAATTTTCATCACCGCCGTGGAGGTATCTGGGAAGCTGTTCAACTGGGGCCGGAGGAGGACCTGCGGGAGATGCGGGAGGCCCGGGTAAACGCGGACCTCTTTGTTCTGGGCAGTTTCTTCATCATCGCCCTATCTCAAATCAGCCTCTTTTTTTTCAGGAAAAACGATCGTGCGCCCCTCTATTTCGGGCTCTTTTGTATCGCCGTTGCCGTGCGGGTCCTGACCACCGGCGAAAAATACCTCACCCACCTCTTTCCGGCTATGAGCTGGGATCTGCTGCTCAAACTGGAATACCTTTCCATGTCTCTGGCGGTGGCTTCCTTTGCCCTGTTTGTCCAATCCCTTTTCGTTAGAGAATTTTCCCGCATCTTTTATGGCTTTGTTCTGGCGACCGCCCTCGCCGCTTCCCTGATCATCCTCGTGACCCCGGTCCGGATTTTTTCCTATCTGCTTCCGGTCTGCCAGGCGTTGCTGCTGCTGAGCCTCGGTTATGGTTTCGTCGTGTTATACCGGGCATTGAGGCACGGGCGGAAGGGGACGGTCCTTTTCCTGATAGGTTTCGGCGTTATGTCTCTGGCCGTTCTCAACGACATCGTCTATGTGGAACACCGGGTCCAGACCGGGTATTTTGCCGCCTTCGGCGTGTTTGTCTTCATATTTTCTCAGTTCTGTCTGTTGTCCTTCCGTTTCTCCAGCGCCCTGAACACGGTGGAAGTACAGCGCCGGGACCTGGCCGCCGCCAATGAGGCCTGCGAGCAGGAAATCCGGGATCGGACCCTGACCGAGGCCGCCCTGCGGCAGAGCGAAGAGAAGTACCGCCTCATCCTGGAGAGCATCGAGGAAGGCTATTTCGAAGTCGATCTGGCCGGCAATCTGACCTTCTTCAACGAGGCCTTGTGCCGTGTTCTGGGTTATGCCCCGGAGGGAATGCGCGGCCTGAACAACCGCGCCTTCATGCGCCCGGAAACGGCCCAGCGGGTTTATGAAACCTTCAATCAGGTCTTTCGCACCGGTGAACCCGCCAAGGCCTTCGGCTGGGAGGTCATCCGCCCGGATGGGGGCCGGAGGTATCTGGAAAGCTCCATATCGCTCATCCGCGACGGCCAGGGGATGCCGACCGGCTTTCGGGGGCTGGCCCGAGACCTGACCGATCGCCGGGAGGCGGAGGATCGGGAGCGGCAGCAGCAGCAGCAGCTTCAGCAGGCCAGCAAGATGGTCGAATTGGGGACCCTGGTGTCCGGGGTAGCGCACGAGGTCAACAATCCGAACAATTTCATCATGCTCAACGCGCCGCTCCTGGGGGACGCCTGGCAGGCCGCCCGGCCGATTTTGGAGGAATACTACGCGGTCCACGGGGACTTTCTGCTGGGGGGCTTGCTGTACTCTGAAATGCGGGAAAATATCCCCAGGCTCTTTTCGGGGATCCTCGAGGGCTCGGAGCGCATCCGCCAGATTGTGGAGGACTTGAAAAATTATGTACGGCCCGACACCTCGGACCTGGGTCAATCCGTGGACCTCAATGAGGTCGTCCGGTCCGCCCTTTCCCTCCTGGCCAACATGGTCAGCAAAGCGACGGATCGCCTGTCCGTGGAACTGGAAAATAATCTCCCCGCCGTGAAGGGGAATTTCCAGCGCCTGGAGCAAGTGGTAATCAACCTGGTCCAGAACGCCTGTCAGGCGCTCCCGGACAGAAAAAAGGGCCTGCGCGTATCCACGCGGCGGGACCGGAGCAATGACCTGATCGTGCTGCAGGTTCAGGACGAGGGCCTGGGCATCCCCCCCGAAAATCTGCCCCATGTGACCGATCCTTTTTTTTCGACCAAGCACGAATCCGGGGGCGTGGGCCTGGGGCTGGCCATTTCGGCCAGGATCATCAAGGATCACGGCGGGTCACTGCAATTCTTTTCCGAACCCGGAGCAGGCACCACCGCCGAGATCACTCTCCCCTTGACCCGGGCGGAAACTCCTGAAAAAAAGGTGATCCCATGACGGATATCAAATCTCCAGAACGTCCCGTCCTGCTGGTCGACGACGAAGAACAGGCACTTACCAGTTTTGAGCTGGCCCTGCGCAGCGTCAACCTGAATCACTTTATCCGCTGCCTGGACAGCCGGGAGGTGATTCCGCTCTTGGCGGAACGGGAAGTGGAGATCATCCTCCTGGACCTGCGCATGCCCCACCTGGCCGGTGACGAACTGCTGCCCCTGATCACTTCCGATTTTCCCGAGGTCCCGGTCATCGTCATCACCGGAGCGAACGACGTAGAGACGGCGGTGAGGTGCATGAAGCTGGGGGCCTTTGATTACATGGTCAAGCCCGTCGAGCGGAGCCGGCTCATCGGCGGGGTGAAGCGGGCGGTGGAGTTCAGGGATCTACAGCGGGAAAACCGTCTGCTCAAGGCCCAGGTGTTGTCCGACAAGCTGGAGCATCCCGACGCCTTTTCGGAAATCGTCACCGGCAGCGCCCGGATGAGGTCCATTTTTCAGTACATAGAGGCCATCGCAAGGAGCCCCCGGCCGCTTTTGATCACCGGAGAAACGGGAGTGGGCAAGGAACTGGTGGCCCGGGCCGCGCATCGACTCAGTCGCCGCCGGGGGGCCTTCGTGCCGGTGAATGTGGCCGGCCTCGATGACAACGTCTTTGCCGATACCCTCTTCGGACACAAGAAAGGC
>JALOOY010000056.1 GCA_025454185.1 Thermodesulfobacteriota bacterium | reverse complement strand
GGACCCGCGTCCTCTATGTCTCGCCTTTGAAGGCGCTCAACAATGACATCCGTCGCAATCTGGCCCTGCCCCTGGAGGGGCTGCGGTCGTACTTCGCAGAAGCAGGCCAGGAGTTTCCGCCCCTAAGTCTGCTGACGCGCAGCGGCGACACTCCGGTGGAGGAACGACGGCGGATGCAGCGCCGCCCCCCGGAAATCCTGATCACTACACCGGAAAGCCTGAACCTCCTCCTGAGTTCCCGGAGCGGCCGGGAGCTGCTTGCCGGGATCGCCACGGTCATTCTGGACGAGATCCACGCGGTGATCGGCAGCAAGCGGGGGACCCACCTGATCACGGCCGTGGAGCGCCTGGTCCGTCTTTCCGGCGAATTCCAGCGCCTGGCCCTGTCGGCCACGGTTACACCCCTGTCTGTAGTGGCCGATTTCGTGGGCGGATACCGGCTCCTGGGCCAGGGTCCGGCGGGGCACTATGAAAAGCGGGCCGTGGCCATTATCAAATCTTCGGAACCAAAGCGCTACGCCATCGAGGTCCGCTTTCCCCCAGACGGCCGGGAACAGCCGGCCGACGCCTCCCGCTGGCCGGTCCTGGCCGAAGCCTTCCGGGAAGTTATCCGGACCCACCGCTCCACCCTGCTCTTTGCCAACAGCCGCCGGACCGCGGAAAAGGTCACCCGCCTGATCAACGAAGGCCAGTCCGGAGAGCTGGCCTACTCCCACCACGGTTCCCTCTCCCGGGAGATCCGCCTGGCCGTGGAACAGCGCCTGAAACACGGCGAACTGCAGGCCATCGTGGCCACCAGTTCCCTCGAACTCGGCATCGATATCGGGTATCTGGACCTGGTGGTGCTCATCCAGACGCCGCCCACCATCTCCGGGGCCATTCAGCGCATCGGCCGCTCGGGCCATAAGGTAGGCGGGCTGAGCCGCGGTCTGCTCTACCCCACCCACGGCTTCGATTTTTTGACAGCGGCCGTTATGGCCCGGGCCGTGGCGGAGCAGGACATTGAAGCCGTCCGGCCCGTGGAAGGCCCGCTGGACGTGCTGGCCCAGGTGGTCCTGTCCCTGACCGGCCTGGAAACCTGGGACCGGGAGGAACTCTTCGCCTTCATCAAAACCAGCTATCCCTATCGGCAGCTTTCCCGGCGGCAGTTCGACCTGGTCCTGGAAATGCTGGCCGGACATTACGCCGGAACCAGGCTGCGGGAGCTCCAGCCCCGCCTGTCCCTGGACCGGCTCGACAACACCGTCCGCGGCCGGGAAGGGGTGCTGCGCCTGCTCTACCTGTCGGGCGGGACCATCCCGGACCGCGGCTACTATGACCTGCGGGTGGCGGATTCCCGGGCCAAGATCGGCGAACTGGACGAGGAGTTCGTCTGGGAACGGCGTGTCGGCGACACCTTTGCCCTGGGCGCCCAGGTCTGGCGCATCCGGAAGGTGACGTCCAATGAGGTGGAGGTGCTGCCGGCGGAGGTCAAGCCGGGCATCATCCCTTTCTGGAAGGCCGGGGACCTGGACCGGGATTTTCATTTTTCGGAAAAGATCCTCCGTTTTCTGGAACAGTTTCAGGCCCGGCCCGAGCAGTCCTATTGGAAGGAGGAACTCCGCCGGATTTATTTCCTGGAGGAAAGGGCAGCCGACGAACTGGTCGGTTTTTTGAAAAGGCAGCAGGAAGCGACCCGGGCCGAACTTCCCCACCGCCGTCATCTATTGATCGAGTATTTCCGTGATCCCCAGAACACGGCAAACGGCCGCCAGGTCATCCTGCACACCCTCTGGGGCGGTAAAATCAACCGGCCCTTCAGCCTGGCCCTGCAGGCGGCCTGGGCGGAGAAGACCGGCGCCCGTCTCGAGATATTTCAGGACAACAACGGCCTGCTGTTTCTGCTGCCCGAGCGGTATGCGGCCGGGGAGGTCCTGGCCCTGGTCACTGCGGAAAACCTGGAGCGGCTGCTCCGGCGGACCCTGGAACAGAGCGGTTTTTTCGGGGCCAAATTCCGGGAAAACGCCGGCCGGGCCCTGCTCCTGCCCCGGGGAGATTTCAAAAAACGCCTGCCCCTCTGGTTGAACCGGCTTCGCTCCCAGGCCCTGCTGGAGGCCGTCCGATCCTATCCGGATTTTCCCATCCTGCTGGAGACCTGGCGCACCTGTCTGCGGGATGCGTTTGACCTGGACCATCTGCGGCAACTGCTCGAAGAGATCCGGGACGGGGCGATCCAAGTCAGCGAGGTGGCCACCACCCTGGCCTCGCCCTTCGCGGATGGTTTGGTCTACCGGCAAACCAACGCCCACATGTATGCCGACGACACGCTCCGCTCGGCCCAGGCCTTCCAATTAAGCGGCGAACTGCTGAAAGAGGTCCTGTTCTCCCGGCGACTCCGGCCGCGACTGGCCCGCAGCCTGGTGACCGAGCTGGAAGGAAAGCTGAAGCGGACGGCCCCCGGGTACGCCCCGCGGTCGGCGGCCGACCTCCTGGACTGGATCAAAGAGCGGGTCCTGATTCCGGCCCCCGATTGGCAGGACCTTACCCAGGCCTGGGAGCGGGATCGCGCGGGTTCAAGCGCAGACCTGGTAGGGCCCATCAGAGAAAAAATCGTCGCGCTGCGGCTGCCCGGGGCCTCGTTGACCCTGATCGCTGCTGTGGAAAAGCTCGGCCGGATCGCCGGGGCCTTTAACCTCCGGCCGGAGGAGTTGGCGGTTCAAGAGATCTTTCCCGAAGCCCCTTTGAGTGGACGGGCCGCCCAGTGGGTCGAGGCCGTTCTCCGGAAACCTTTGGGGAAAAACGGGGTGGTTGAAAATCTCTTGCCTGATCTGCTGCGCCAATGGCTTTCTTTTTTCGGGCCGATTCGAAGATCCTTCCTTAGGGAGACGCTGGGCCTTGCAGGGGCCGGGCTGGATGAACTGCTGGCCGGCCTGGCGGAAAGCCAGGAGGTGGTCCTCGACCTGTTGACGGAGCAGGCCGACGAGCTGGAAATCTGCGACCGGGAGAATTTGGAGATCCTGCTGCGCCTGGCCCGGCGGTCGCGACAGCCTTCCTTCCGGGCCTTGCCCCTGGACCGGCTGCCGTTGTTTATGGCCGCCTGGCAGGGTCTGACCAGGCCGGGCCGGCAGCTCGAAGACCTGCAGGGAATTCTGGATCAGCTTTTCGGATTTCCCGCGACGGCTGAGGCCTGGGAGAAACATATCCTGCCGGCCCGCCTGTCTACCTATCGCGGGGCCTGGCTGGACAGCCTGATCCAGTCCGGTCAGGTCCTGTGGTTCGGCTGCGGCCGAAAAAAGGTAAGCTGGGCCTTCCCCTCCGATCTGGAACTCTTTCTGGATCGCGGCCGCCGGATGGTGGGTTCCAAGGCCGGCGAAAGGCCGGCCGGAGACCAGGAAATCACCCGACTGCTCCCCCGGGAAATCGGGCGCTTTGGTTTCCTGGATATAATGCAGCACGCCAAATTGGACAGCCGGACCGTCACCGACCGACTCTGGGACCTGGCCTGGCAGGGGCGCGTCAGCAATGACGCCTTTCAAACCCTGCGTCAGGGGATCCTAACCGACTTTGCCCCCCAACCCCTGGCCGGGGAAGGGGGCCGGCCTTCGCGGGCGGCCCGGAACCGCTGGTCGGCCACCCGCCCGCTGGCCGGAAACTGGTTCATGATCGACCGGGAGGGAATGGAAAACGACCCGCTGGCTGAGGCCGAACTGATCAGGGACCGGGTCCGCCAACTCCTCCGGCGCTACGGTCTCTTATTCCGGGAACTTTTGGCCGGCGAACTGCCGCCGCTCCAGTGGTCCCGGATCTTCAAAGCCCTGCGGCTCATGGAGCTTTCCGGGGAGATCCTGTCCGGACACTTTTTTGAAGGCCTTCCGGGCCCGCAGTTCATCTCGTCCGAGGCCTTCCGGTTCCTGAACGAGCCTTCCCCGGAAGATACTGTTTACTGGCTGAACGCCACCGACCCGGCCTCCCTTTGCGGGATCAAACTGGCGACCCTCCAGGACCTGCTCCCCAGCCGGCTGCCTTCGACCCACCTGGTTTACCGCGGTGCCCGCGTGGTCGTCGTTTCGCGGCGCAACGGGAGGAGTCTGGAGATTTATGCCCCGCCCGCCGACCCGCACCTTACCGATTACCTGGCTTTTTTTAAGGTGCTGCTTACCCGGGAATTCAACCCCGAAAAAATCATCTTGGTGGAAAAAATCAACGGCCGACCGGCCCCGGGCAGCGAATATGATGCTCCCTTGAAGGCCTTCGGCTTTACCGGAGGGTATAAAGGATTGGAGCTGGTGAAAAAATACGGATGACCTCGTAAAGAGTCTCAAGGTCAGCCATGGCGCGGAGTGAAGCGACGAAGCAATCCCCCGGAATAGGCAAGCTAGGCCGGGGGACTGCTTCGCTCCGCTCGCCATGGCAAGGTTACGAGGTTATCCATTGGGATGGCTAACGGGATTCCAGAAATTTCTTAACCGCTGGACCGCAAAGCTGCCGGCGTCAGCCGACAGCCGTTTATTCATGCATCATCATCATCGGCCCGGTTTTCATTTTTTCCTTTAACAGCTTGCGTTGTTCCGGGGTCAATTTGGCTTTGATGCTTTCCAGGGTCTTGATATGGGACAGGTGCATTTCGGTCCTTAAGGATCCCAACTGCCTGAGCTTGGCTTCGACGGCCTTCAGGTCCAGCGGGTCCTGAAGGAGCAGATCGCTGAGCTCGATGCGGGCAATACGGATGTCCGCCATCTTCCGAATGGTGTCTTTTTTCATGGCGCTCTTGATGTCGCCGATCGCCTTTTTTTGCTGCTCGTCCAGATTGAGTCCGTCGAGAACCCGCGCCAGGTGGTGCTCAACTTCCATCATCCGTTCACCCATGCCGTGGCCGGCCATCATGCCGCCCATCATCCCCCGGCCCTGACCGCCCATCATGCCGTGGCCTCCGCTCATCATGGGGCAGCCTTCCATCTTGGCCGGTCCTGTCCCGCCGCTGCCGTGGTCATGTCCGCCGGGAGCGGGAGGCTTCGATCCCGTCGCGGCCGGCTGCGTATGCCCCGCATGGCCACCTGTCTGCCCATAGGACAGAGCGGCCAGAGCCATGACGGAAAATAATACAATTAACCCGTTGAGCAACAATTTTTTCATTGGAACCCTCCTGATATATTTATAATAATTCATTTTAAGCACTAAATATGAAAAATCAAATAATGTCCATCCAGTATTTTACGGGCACCAACACGGTAGATAACTGGACATCCTTCATTACACCGGGCGGTCATTGCCGGGGGTTTAAACCAGCCAACCGATCGAATTCCCTTTTCACGGCCTCCAGCCCGTATTTCCTTTCCAATCTGCGCACCACAAAATGGCCGCCGGCCATGGCCTGAAAATGGATGACAAAGAGGAGGTTGATCAGGGCGCCGCCCAGAGCCCCAAACAGCGGGACCATTTCAGCCAGGGCTTTTTCGGAGACCACTACGCCGAAACGGGAGGTGACCGCCGTCATCAGGCGGATCAGCAGCGGGGCACCCTCCTGGACCGCTCCCCGACCGGCCAGGTATTCGGCGGCCTCGGCCACCAGTTTGGCCAGCGAGGCCCGCATGGCGTAATAGCCGGTTTCCGCCGCGTTATCGCCCTTCCGGCTGCCCCCTAAAGTAAAAACCTCCAGGCAGGCCCAGCGGGCCTCCGCGGTTTCCAGGTCCTCCCCCTCTTTCCGGGCCACCGCCGCGATGGCCCGCAGCATCAACACAGTGGACACCGGCAGTTCGAAAAGGAGTCCGGGCAGGCCCCAAAATCCCCCCAAGGCGCCGCTGGCCATGACCAATACCCGATGGGTCCCCGTGGCGGATCCCGACGCCTCTTCCTTTCCCAGGCTGTCGATGGCCGTGGCCAGGAATCTGCCCAGGGCCTTTTCCGTCACCCAACGGATCATCAGGGACACCGGCCCGGGCAGAACGCGAATCAGGGCTTCGATGGGCGCCCCCAGATAGTTGATCAGGCGGATGGCCCAGCCGGTGTGCTCCAGCTTTTGAAAGGCGGTCTGCAGATCCTGCAGGTCTTTTTCTTCCCACACGGAGGTTCTCGTTGTGGATCTATAGATTTACAGAGACTTGAAAACTTTGGCCAGGGATTCGCCGTAGACCGAGAGGTCCCATTCGCAGACGTAACCGAAAGGGGTGATCCAGACCGCATAGCCCGTGCCGCGGAGGCGCTCGGCTAGTTGTTCCAGGAAGGCCTGCGCGAATTCCGGGCCGGCCGTTTCACCGCCCAGGTGGGTGAAGGAATGCAGGACGACCTTTTTCAGGCCCCGCTTGTTGGCCAGCCACTTGATGTTTTTCAAGGTCTTGGAGAAGACCGGGGCCCGGTCCTCGGCATCCCGGTTTTCCACCTGCAGAAAGATCACGGCAGCGTCGGAGACATCCTCTTCCAGATCCAGATCGGGGGCCTGGTCCAGGGTCTTCTCAAAGGTCCGGAACCGGAAGCGTTTGGCCTGAAACATGAGCAGTTTCATTATAGGATCTGAACGTCCGGCAGAGAGGCCATTCGCCGATCGAGGGTCAGGGTGATCAATTCGGCTCGTTGGTAATCCTCGGCGATCAACCGGTCGAGCAGGCCGCAGCCCTTAACGGCAGCGAGAGCGGCAATTGTGGATTGCCCGTTCAGCGGATAAACCAGCCCGCTGCCTAAGACACTGGCCAGACCTGCGCGGGCTTCAGTCTTGCCGACTCCGTAGTGGTGTTGCAGGGCGATGTACGTTTCTCCGATAACCTGGTTGGAGGCGAAGATTTCCGCACGCTCCTGTTCGACCAAGCGGGTTAGCCTTTGAACGCATCGGTTAAAGCTGTCCTCCGGGTCACCGGTCGTCAGCCGCACCAAAATCGAAGTGTCAATCCCGTAGCGCAGGATCATGGATTTCCTCCCGGAAGGTTTTCAGAACAAAAGTCCCTTGCCCCCGTTTGAGTCTTCCACGAAGCGGTGCCAGTCGGGATGATACGATACGGCGGGGACGAAGGTAAAATCCGTCAGGCCCTTCAATGAGCTCCAGGTTTTCACCAGGTTGAACTCCCAAGGCATTCAGGACCCTGGCCGGAAAGGTGACCTGCCGTTTGGCGGTAATCTTCACAAGCATGGCCTAATCCTCCTTACTTTTTATACTATATGTGTAAGGCGATTTTGTCAAGGGGCCGGAAGTCCGGCCCTTTCCCTCATTCCCTGTACTTAGTCAATTTTAAACCAGATATAGGTGATCCCAGAAATCACCGCCTGGTGAAAATCATGAACTACCTGGTGCAACAGGGCCAGCCCCAGGTTGTCCAGGTCCCCTTCCGGTGCCGCCAGCAGGTTGGCCGGCATCTTGATCCCGGCCAGGTCGCTCAGGTTACAGCCGTAGATGATTTCCACCAGGAGTTCCTCTTCCACGATTTTAACGCGCAGGGCCAGCATGTTTTCTCCATGAGCGCGGGCAATGTGCACGAATATTTCCTCGCAGGCCAGCTCCAGACGCAGGGCCTGCTCGGCCGGCAGATCCAGGGCTTCCGAGGCCTGCTGGACCTGTTGGGCCAGGAGCGGCAGGTTTTCCAGCCCGGAAGGGATCTTGGCCGTGTAGCCCCGACTCTCCGTCAGCCTAAAAATCAGACTCAGGAGGATCACCGTCAGACCCCCGGCAGCCACCCCGTTGTTCAGGAAAACACCTAAGGAAACGGGAAAGAGGTCGGGGAAAAATTTGCCGGATTCGGCTACCAGTCCGATGCAGACCGACACACCCACCAGCAATCCGGTGCGGTGGTTAATGCCGTGGGAAAAGACCAGCTCACCAGCTCCAGGCCGGTGGGCAGCATCATGGCCGCCAGCCCCATGAGGAAGCCGCCAAAGACCGGCGTGGGCAGGTTGACCAGGAACAAGCTGATTTTGGGTGAAAAAGGCAGAGCGATCAGTAACAGGGCTCCACAGATACCCACCGTGCGGCTGGCCACTCCGGTCACCTTCTGAACGGATATGTTCTCCGAATAGGTCTCATTGGGCACGGTGCCCAGGAGCCCGCTGAAAACATTGCCCAGGGCGTCGGCATACATGGTCCCCTGGACGATTCCGTAATCAATGGGCCGGGGGCGGCGGTGGGCAACCTGCTGTATAGCCATGCTGTTGCCGATGGCCTGGACCCCGTTGATCATGGTCAACAGGGCCAA
>JALOOY010000055.1 GCA_025454185.1 Thermodesulfobacteriota bacterium | reverse complement strand
GCGGTTGATGGCCAGGCCGCAGTCGTGGGCGTCGGTGATCTTTTCCATGGTCACCTCGCCGGTCTCCAGGTCCACCGAGACCTCGGCCATCATGGCCGAGCAGCCGTAGGCCGGGGAGGTCCCGACGGCCGCGCCTTTGAAGGCCCCGCCCAGCTTGGGCGGCTTGTATTTCCCGGTGCCCACGATGGTGCCACGCTTCAGATAGGCCAGCCGGGCCGCCTCCTTGAAAGTCAACTGGTCGTCCGTAGGCGGATCGCCCCAGCCGCGGTGCTCCTTGATGTAGCCGATGCGCAGGGGCTCGAAATCCGGCGTGTTTCTCTTGAAGGCGATCAGGCCGTCGCGCACCGAGATGTCCTCCAGGGGCACATCGAGGGTCTCGGCCAGCACCTCCAGCACCTGCCGTTTGGCGTCCTCGGCCGCCTCCTTGGTGGCGTGGCCGGTCATCAGGGTCTGGCGGCTGGAGTAGGCCCCCAGGTCCACCGAGTAGTCCGTATCACCCGAAACGATGCGCACGTCCTCGAGCTTGACCCCGAGGCCTTCGGCGGCGATCATGGCGAAGGCCGTGTCCGAGCCCTGGCCGATCTCGGCGCTGCCGGTCTGCACCAGGGCCGTGCCGCCGTCTTCGGAGAGCTTGACCACCACCGTGGCGTGGTAGGTGTCGGAGCGGTAAATAGGGTACCCGGCGCCGGAGACGAAGAACCCGCAGGCCATGCCAATACCCTTGCCCTTGGAGAGCTGCCCCTTTTTGGCTTTCCAGTCGGACTGATCGCGGATGGCCTCGATGCACTCCTTCATGCCCAGGCTGCTCATGTTCAGGTCGTTGCAGGTCACGTCGCCGGTTTCCATGATGTTCTTGAGGCGCATCTCAATCGGATCCAGACCCAGCTCTTCGGCGATCATGTCCAGTTGCTGCTCGAAGCCGGCCCGGGCGGCCACGCCGCCGTGGCCCCGCTGGGCACCGCAGGCCGGCCGGTTGGTATAGACCCGGTAGCCGTCGTACTTCATGTTGGGCAGCTTGTAGGGACCGCCCAGGAGGGAACCGGCATAATAGACCGTGGCGATGCCGAAGCTCGAATAGGCCCCGCCTTCCAGGTAACATTCATTGTGCAGGGCCACCAGGGTGCCGTCCTTCTTGACGCCGGTCTTGAAGGTGTGGAAGAACTGGTGCCGTCCCCGGCTGTGCAGGAAGACCTGCTCCCGGCTGAAGACCGTCTTTACCGGCCGATGGGTCTTCATGGACAGAAAGCAGGAGATCAACTCCAGGGCCGAGGCTGCCGCCTTGGGCCCGAACCCCCCGCCCACATAGGGCTTGACCACCCGGACTTTGCCGACGGGCAGCTTGAGCACCATGGCCACGGTCCGTTGCACGTAGTGGGGCACCTGGGTGGAGCTGTATAGGGTCAGATAGCCGTTGTCGTCAAAAACGGCGATGCAGTTGTTCGGTTCCAGAAAGGCCGCGTCCTGCCGCTTGTTGACGAATTTGTGGACGTGGATAAAGTCCGACTGGGCGAAGCCCGCCTCCACATCGCCGAACTCCTGATGCACTTCGCCGCAGAGATTGCGCGGGAAATGCTCATGGATCAGGGGGGCCCCTTCGGCCATGGCCGCCACGGGGTCAAAGACCGCCGGCAGCTCCTCGTAGTCCACCTTGATCAGGCTCGCGGCCTCCTGGGCCGTTTCCAGATCCACGGCGGCCACGCCGGCCACTTCGTCGCCCACGTAGCGCACCTTGTTCACGGCCATGATGGTCTCGTCGTAGCGCGCCGGGGAAACCCCGTAGGGGATGATGTCCAGGTCCTTGGCCGTGACCACGGCCTTTACGCCGGGCAGCTTCCTGGCCTTGGACGTGTCGATGTTCAAAATGCGGGCGTGGGCCAGCGGGCTTTGCAGCAGGGCCCCGTAGAGCATATTGGGAAAGGTGAGGTCGTCGGTGTATATGGCCCGTCCCGTGGCCTTGTCCGGGGCGTCCACGCGCGGCGCCCGGCTGTTGATGACGCTATATCCGCTCATAGTCTTTTCCTTTTTTCAAATTTTTTGGTTAGTCGTTTTTCCCGACCGCGGCGATGGACTCCACGATCTTCTGATACCCGGTGCAGCGGCAAAGATTGCCGCTGATGGCGGCCCGAATCTCCGGCTCGCTGGGCGTCGGGTTTTTATCCAGCAGGGCCTTGGCCGATAAAATCATCCCCGGGGTACAGAAACCGCACTGGATTCCCCCGTGCTCCACGAAAGACTGCTGGATGGGGTGGAGCCCGTCCACGGCCAGTCCCTCGATGGTGGTGATTTCCTGGCCGTCGACCTCCACGGCCAGGATCAGGCAGGAATTGACCGGTTTCCCGTTCAGGAGTACCGTGCAGGACCCGCAATCGCCCACGGCGCACCCCTGCTTGGTGCCGGTGAGGCGCAGATCTTCGCGAAGCACCTGCGTCAGGGTCTTATTGACTGGAATGACCAGGTCAAATTCCTGGCCGTTGACTTTCAACATGATCATCATCTTTTTCATGGGGCGTCTCCTACACTTTTTTCATGATCCGGCTGTAGGCCGATTGCAGGGTCCGGGCGGTCAGGATCTCGATCAGGGCCTGCCGGTATTCCGCTGAACCACGGTGGTCGGTGATCGGGCTGGCGTCCTGCACGGCAGCCCGGGCCGCCTCCCGGAAGAGCGGGTCGTTTTCGCCCTGGGGCTTTTTCCCTTTGAGGAACTTTTCCGCCGTTTTGGCCCGGACCGGTACGGGAGCCACGGCCCCCAAGGCGATGCGGGCCTGCTTGATCGAAAGGTCCGCTCCCACTTCGATAAACGAGGCCACATTGACCAGGGAGATTTCCAGGGCCTTGCGGGACCCCAGCTTCAGATAGGCCCCGGCACCGGGCCCGTCCGGTTCGGGGATGAAGATGCGGGAAAGGATTTCCTTGGGCTTGATGGAGGTCTTGCCGGGACCCTTGAAAAACTTCTCCACAGGCAGTTCCCGCTCCCCGTCCTTTCCCTTGAGGATCAGCAGGGCGCCCAGGACCAGCAGCGGCGGAGCCAGGTCCGAGGCCGGGCGGGCCGTAACGATGTTCCCGCCGATGGTAGCCCGGTTACGAATCAAAGGGGAACCGATCCGGCCGGCGCCCTCGGCCAGGACCTGCAGGGGGCCCTGGGCCAGTTCGTTTTCGGCCAGATAGGCGGCCGTGGCCAGGGGCCCGATGGAGATCCCTTTACCTTTCTTGGCCGCCGCCTCATCCAGACCTTTGATCCTGTTCAGGCTGATGACCTGTTCGGGAGCCAATTTTTTGTGCTTCAGGTTGACCAGCAGATCCGTTCCGCCGGCCAACAGTCTGGCTTTGGCCCCGAACTCATCCAGCAGCGCGCAGGCCTCCCGCAGACTCTTGGGGGCCTGGTAATCAAATTTGGGTAACAGCATTATTACCTCCTAAAACTTGCGAAATGTGATTGGAGTATTGGTTTTAAGACCATTACTCCACCACTAAATTACTCCAATACTCCAGCCTAAGTTCCAACAAAATTCTCAAATATGGTAATTATTTCTCATGGCCCGTTAACGATCTCCACCGCCAGCTTCAACCCGGCGGCCCAGCTTTTCAGAATCAGGGCGTTCTCCTCAGCTTGCTTTATCCGGCAGACCTGAACCTTTTCCAGCGCATACGGCTCCGGAAGCGGGAAGGTGCCGCAACAGAAATAACGCCACCCTTTATACCCCCCGAAAGGGGTCCCGTCAAGGGGACGGTTACCGGCCTTGATCCCCCGGGCAATCTGCCGGTCCACCGGCACCACTACGTGATACCGATCGCCATTCGGGGAAATACCGATGTAACCCTCGTTGCCGCAGGCGTCATCGAGGGTGGCGCGGAGGATGTCGTTGAAGTCGATCACGAGGGCCATGGCGGTTAAACTCGAAATCCGAGTTTCGGATTTATCCTCCGAAGGCTGCATGGATCAGCTCCAGGATATCCCCTTCCTTCAGGACGGTAGTCGTATAATCGTTTTGGTGCACAAAACGGTGATTCAATTCCGCAATCATGTGCACTTCGAATTCCTGATTGCCGTCGATGATATCGGCCACCGTGCTGTGTTCGGGAACTTCCTCGGGAAAACCGTTTATAATCAATCGCATATCAATTGCCCGCTGAACCGGCGCCGGATTTTTCGGCCTGGCCCAGCATCTCCTGCAATATCCGCTTGGCCGTGGGCGTCCGGAACCAGAGCTTCGCCCCTTCCAGAAGAAACGACCGCCCTTCCCGCAGATAATTTTCGCCGAACATCTTCCGGTAACGGGCCTGGCTTTCCGGTCCGAAACGGTCCAGCCGGTCCGCCTCCATGACCAGCAGGGCCTCCGGCTCGGCCAGGGCCAGCACGGCCTCGGGCTCATCATGGCAGGCGATGATCTGCAGGACCCGCTCTTTCCGGTCCCCCGGGAAAGGCGTTGTATCCAGTATTTCCCGGGCCAGCAGCGCCCCCTGGACCATGTGCTCCTTCAGACTCCGGGTTTCCTTTTTCTTTTCCGGCGGGGCCTCGACGAAATCCGTATAATCGACCCGGCTCCAGCCCATATCATGGAGGGCCAGGGTGGTGATAACAATTTCCGCGTCTCCCTTTTCCTCCTGCAACAAGGCCCGTCCGTAACGCAGGGCCCGGAGCGTATGGTCCCAGTCATCCGGCCTACCTCGCCGCAGATGAGGCTCGGCCTGCTTCAAGAGCCACTGCTCCCAACTATCCAGTGAACCCGTCATCAACTTCTCTTTGACCGTAAATATACCCGATCTCGTTCAACGGCCCAGGCCCGCGGTTATCTCCAGGAAAGCCTTCAGCACCTCCTCGGCAAAAAGCGGATCGTTCACATGGGCCGGAACTTCCTTGACCAGCACCCCTTTCGGAACCATTTTCTTAACGGCCTCTATGAACACCCGGTCGATGGCCAGGTCAAAAAAGGGCTTGCCCGGACTGTCGAAGACCGAAAAACCTTTGGCGGGCAGGAGCAGGGCCACCGGTCCGGCAGCCGACCGCAATTTATCCGCTACCACGCCAGCCAGGCGTTTCATCTCCGGGGCGCTGGTGCGCACCACGCAGATGGCCGCGTTATGCACGTGAATGGGGCGGTTCTTATAGCGGGAAGGCAGCGTTTCCGGGGGGCCGGTAACGATGAAATCGACATTGCCCGGCACAAGGACCGTCGGCAGGCCCCTGCTCAGCGCCCCTTCCAGTCGGTGAGGGCCGGCGTCGTAGGACCCTTTGAACAGGTGGTCCACCAGTTCATGCAGAGAAACCTCGATGACGGCCTGCGGGATTCCTTCGGCCACCAGATCCTCCAGGGCCTGTCCGCCGGCGCCCACGGTGTGAAATACGGCCAGTTCCCAGCCGGCCCTTTCCAATTCGGCCCGGAAATGACGGATGCAGGCTTCGGTGGTACCCAGGGTACTCACGGCCACCAGGGGCGCCACGGCGGCCTTCCCGTCCGTGGCGGCCAGGCGCACCATGCCGGCAATGGCACCGGCGGCCCGGGACAGGACCTGCCGGCTCATGCGATTGAGCCCCACCAGGTCCACCACCGAATGGTACATGAGGATATCCTTGCTGCCCACAAAGGGCCGGGTATCCCGGGAGGCCATGGTGGAAACCATGAGCTTGGGAAAACCGAAAGGCAGGGAGCGCATGACGCCCGTACCGAGGGTGGTGCCCATGGAACCGCCCAGTCCGATCAGGCCCTGGACTGCCCCCTGGCGGTAGAGTTCCTGGACGGCCTTGACCGCCCCCTGGATCATGATGCCCATGGCCTTTCCTTCATGACCCAGCCGGCGCAGGTTGTTCAGGGAGCTGCCGGCCTTGCGGGCCAGGGTCCCGGCCGGGATGTCGGCCGGGATGGTGCCGCTCCCCAATATCCCCCCATCGACCAGGAGGACCTTCACGCCGGCCTCCAGCAGCCGTTCCTTCAAAAAAGCCACTTCATTGCCCTTGGTATCCAGGGTGGCCAGAACGGCCACGGTGGGCTTTGCGGATTGCTTTTTCATGGTTTACACTCCGGACCAGCGTTTAAAGTTGGGGACTTCCAGGTCGAAAAGGTCCAAAATTTTTCCGATGGTGTGGCGGACGATGTCTTCCAGCGTCTCCGGGCGGTGGTAAAAGGCCGGTACCGGCGGAAAGAGGATGGCCCCCATGTCGGTGAGCCGCATCATCAATTCCAGGTGCCCGCGGTGCAGGGGCGTTTCCCGTACGGCCACCACCAGTTTTCGCCGCTCTTTCAGGGTCACGTCGGCGGCCCGGATCAAAATGTTCACATTGAAGGAATTGGCCAGGGCCGACAGGGTCTTGATGGAACAGGGCAGGATGACCATGCCCCGTATTCCTTTAAAGGAACCGCTGGAGACGGGGGCGGCGATATCGTCGAGCTCGTAACAGACGGTCGCCAGTTGTCGCACCTGATCGACGCTGTAATCCGTCTCCAGTCCGATGGTCCGCTCGGCTGCACTGCTCAGGATCAGATGGGTGTCGACCTGCATAGTCCGCAGCGTTTCCAGCAGACGGATGCCGTAAATGGCCCCGGAGGCCCCGGAGATGCCGATGATCATTCCTGGATTGGGCATGATGGTTTTTTATCCCAGACGAATTATCAATAATCAATTGTCAATTATTAATTGTTAATTGCTAATTGTTAATTGCTAATTACTCCCCTTACCCCACCGGGGGGGAGAGGGTCGGGCTGAGGGGGCCTCCGCCTTATCGACGATCTTGGCAATCAGGCGCTTTGTCAATTCGTTGATCGCCCCGATATCTTCCGGCCCCAAATTGTCCCAATGGATCCCGGCGGTCACCACCACGTTTTGCTTCAGGGTTGCGGCCAGGGCCTCGGAGACCATCTTGGCGGTTACATCCTCCTTGTGACCGAGCAGGGTCAAGACCGAAGAGGTGGCGCTGGTCTTTTTTTTGTTTTGCAGGCTGGGCCGGGGCAGGGCCAGGGCCACGGCCCCGATGTGGGGATGGGTCCCGCCCCAGACGGCCACCAGGAGATCCGGCCCGATGGAGGCCCCCAGGGCTTCCAGTCTAAAGCGCCCTTCTTGAACGGCAACGACAAACCGCTTCATCGTGAGCCCCCGCTCCGCCACAATTCATACAAATAAAAGGTAATCAAAACCATGGCGTTGGTGATCCTTCCCTCCCGGACATAGTTCGGGAGGGAATCCGGGTGAACCAGGCTTATTGCGATGTCCTCCGTATCTTCCAGCGCCGTCATCCCCCCGGGAATCACCCGGGGGGCCAGGAAAGCGAAGCAGCGGTTGGAAAATACCGCCGGCTGGGGATGGACCCAACCCAAAGGAATCAACTCCTCGGCCCGGTATCCGGTCTCCTCCAAAAGCTCCTTGCGGGCCGCTTCCTCCGGGGTGAAACCGGGATCAACCAGTCCGCCGGGTATCTCCAGTGTGACATCCTGAATGCCGTGGCGGAACTGGCGGATCATCACCACCTCGCCCGCACCGGTCACGGGTAGGACATGCACCCAGTCCACGCTGTCGATGGCATAAAACTCATGGACCTTTCCGGAGCGTGGATCTTGCGACTGATTGGCCCGCAGGTTGAAAACCCGGTAGGAACCGAGGGTCCGGGTGGCGATCAAGGGCCAGGGGCGAAGGGGTTTCATAAAAACAACATCCGGGGAGTAATGGAGACTTCGAACCGCTGCATCCTCAGCCCTGCAACAGCCCCGTCAGGGCCTTTACCACGACCTCAGCGAAGGCCGTGTCATTCAAATAAACTTTCACCGTCTGAATGGTGATTTCGGGCCGACATTTTTGCCGGAGGGTGTCGGTAAAAGCCTGGTCCTCCGCCGGATCATAGGCCGGGCTGTCCGGGGCGTCCGCCGTGGACCAGCCCCGGGTGGGTATCAAAAAGGTGACCGGCCCTTTAGCCTGGTTCAGCTTTT
>JALOOY010000054.1 GCA_025454185.1 Thermodesulfobacteriota bacterium | reverse complement strand
GTGGTCAGCGCCTTCGTGGTCCAGTTCGACCGGGCTCATTTCTTCCCGGACAAGGACTTGATGTATCTGGAGATCGTTGCCGAAAAAAAGACCGGCCGGGTTTTAGGGGTCCAGGGGCTCGGCAACCGGGGGGACGGCCTGTTTGCCCGACTCGGCGCCGTTTCGGCTCTTCTTCCGCACCGGCCGACCCTTTCCGATATCAGCAACCTCGAGCTGCCCTATTCGCCGCCCTTCTCGGCGGCCATGGACATCCTCAACGCCCTGGGCAACACGGCGGAGAACATCCTGGCCGGCAAGAACCGCACCATCAACCCGGAGCAGGTTTTGGAATTATGGAAGAACCGGGACCCGGAGAAGTTCCTCTTTCTGGATTGCCGGGGCTGGGGAAACGCGGAGCCCTTCGTCCAAAAATATCCCGGGGTCTGGAAAAGCATCCCGCAGGACCAGTTGGGGCAGCGGCTGGCCGATGTCCCGCGGGACCGGCAACTGATCCTGGTCTGCAATACCGGCGTGCGCTCCTACGAGGCCCAGATCGCCCTGGACCAGGCCGGGTTCAGGAACTGCCTCAACCTCCAGGGCGGCGTGGCGGCCCTCAAGAAAATAGGGTGGGAGGCCTAACGGCGTTGTTTGAAGAACAGAATCGATCATCCAACGTCCGAATTCGAATTCCAAGCGGGTCTTCACGACCGGATTTCCAGCCTTTCTTCTCAACTGATGCAGGCCGCATTCAGGATGCCCACCAGCAGGGAGACCACACCCAGGAAAATGCCTTTGGAAATCTTGCCGGCCGGGATGTCGGCCACCAGTTCCTTGAAGATCAGACGCAGGGCCAGAAAGGTCAGGATCTGGATCAGCAGGGCCGCGAAACCCCAGAGGATCATGTCCGCGAGCCCCGCGCTGTGGGTGATGGCGCTGGCCAGGGGAACGGCAAACCCCAGCAGCGACCCACCGTAGCTGCAGGCCGCGGCCGTGTTGCCTTCCCGGATCAGGTCGAATTCCCGGTAAGGAGTCACCTTGTCGTATACTTTGGAATAGATCACCAAAAGGACAATGGCCGTTATAAAATAGGCGATGAAGCTGTAGATATCGTTCAGGGTGGCATTGAACCGGGTAAAGAACATGACCGCCTCCGTAATACTCAAAAAAAGTGAACAGCGAACATCGAACGTCCAACATCGAACATCGAACCAGGAAAATACCGCCCCGTGCTTTCTTTATCACTTTGCGTCAGATACATCGTTTCACGATTACTTTCAAAAAGTATTTCCTCCAGGCAAAAATTTAAAGAATTTTTGCTTTAGGGGTAAAAAAAATGGGGCACGAACCGGCTGGTGTCCCGGGTGATCGGCGTTTCGTCCTCCCGGATACCCATGCCGGCCGACCGGCCGCCGACGATCCAGGAGCCGATGACGGCGTAATGCCCGTCGAAGCAGGGCAGTTCCGCGGTCTGCTGCACAATGGTGCCTTCGGCCCCGTAAGGGCCGTCGGTGCGCAGCGTCGGCCCCCAGGCCTCGTGGAAGGTGACGTTCGCTCCCTCCCGGGCGAAAAGCGGTTTCTCCACATAGGGCCCCTTGATCCGACCGGGCTCGAAATAGGCCGGCAGCAGGTGGGGGTGGCCCGGGGCCATTTCCCATAAGACAGGCAGGATCCCCTTGCCGGACAGGATCAGTTTCCAGGGAGGTTCCAGCCAGCGGACCACGTCCAGCAGCAGCTTTTCCCCGAAGGGCTCCCGCATCATCCACTCCCAGGGATAGAGCTTGAACAGATACCGGATTTCCTTTTCCTCCAGGTCGCAGAAACGCCGGGTCTCGTCGCTGAAGCCGATCTCTTCCATATAAATAAAGCGGGCGTCGAGCCCGGCCTGCAGGGCCAGGTCGCGCAGGTATTCCAGGTTGACCAGATCTTCCTCGTCGTCTCGAACGCAGGAAAAATAGAAGGGTTCCGTCGGCCCGAGTTCCCTTCGGATCTGTTCAAAGGATTCCAGCAGCTTCTCATGCAGGGAGTTGAACTGGTCAAGGTCCGGGAACTTCTCCTCCAGCCAGGTCCATTGGGCGATGCTGGCCTCGATCAGCGAAGTAGGGGTATCGGCATTGTACTCGAGGAGTTTCAGCTCCCCCCGGGGCCCCAGCGACAAATCAAAGCGGCCATAAAGGGACCGGTCCCGCCGTTTCCAGGAGGATCGGATCAGCGGGGCGTACTGCTCCGGGATGCCTAAGCGCCCATAAAGGCCCTTTTTCACAACGTAATCGACCGCCTTCAGGCACAGATGGTGGAGTTCCTCGGTAGCCTCCTCGATCCGGTCCACCTCGTCGGCCGAAAAGGCGTAGCAGGCCCGTTCGTCCCAATAGGTCCCTTCCGCCGAATGGAAGGTAAAGCCGATCTCCTCCAGTTTGCGGCGCCAGCCCTTGCGTTCGCTGACGGGAATTCGTTCCATGGGCCCGCTTCAGGAACCTCCGCGGAAGAAGGACCCGACGCTTCCGAAACCACCCCGGGAAATATGGGAGGTTCTGAAGGAGCCGGCGGAATTGAGGGACGCCGTGCCCGACGGCAGGCGGGAAAATCCGGCGCCGGGGTTTACGGGCAGGGCCTGGTCGGATCCCCGCCGGAAAACATAAGGGACCCCACCGCGGTAAAAGTAATGGGGGCCATGGTAATAGCCGGATCCGGCCTGCTGTTCGCAGTCATCCTCACTGCCCCAGTCTTCCACGCATTTTTCGCGGGTCCCGTAGATCTCCCGCCGGGTATCCTGGGTCGAGGGACCGCAGGCGGCCAGAGAGGCCGAGGCGATCAGGATCAGGGTGATTTCCTTGGAACGTCTCAAGGCGCCTCCGCTACAGGTCTCCGACAGAAGAGCGCATCATCACCGGACAGCCTCAATCCGTTCCTTCAGTTTGACCACCCAGGAGGTAGTGGTTTTCTCCGCCGTAATCAGGGGGACCTCCATAGACAAACAAAGACTGATAAACACGGCATCATAGGCAGTGGCTCCGTATTCGAGCGCCGTAGCCAAAACGGTTTTTCGATCCGGTTCTCCCGTCTCGAGAGGTGCTTCCAGGTGCAGGTCCAGAATTTCCCTGGCCAGGTCTTCGGCCAATTCCCTTCTCCAGACCAAGGTCCTCAGAACATTCGCAAATTCCCAATAATGGAGAGAAGGAACAATTAGCCGATCTTTCCCGTTCAGCATACGCTCCTGCCAAATCCGGGCTGAGGGGGAAAAAACCTCATCCAGATACCAGGCTACGGCCACACTGGTATCCAGCACAAAGGCGCTCATCGGCTGTCCCGGTCCCGGCGCAGGATATCCCGCGTATCGCTGTTCAGGCGCAGTCCCCGCGTCCTGGCCAGCAGGCGGTCGAGACGCTCTTTATACGTCAGTCGCCGCCGCTCCTCGGCCTTTACCGCCACGTAAACCCTGAGGGCCTCCTCGACCATAGCCCGTTTACTCTTAGCCTGAGAGTACTTGAGGGCCTCCGCTATCAAATCGTCATTCAGTTCGATATTGGTTCTCATACACTTGATTATACACTAAGTGTATGATAAAGTGTCAAGCTGAAGTCATCAAAAGTTTCAGTACTTAATAATTAAAGGCAAAAACAGATGCACCTCCAGCGTGACCTCCCGGGTGGAAGAATTATTCGCCCCACCCGGATCCAAAATGCTTGAGGTAACCGTCGCCGTGTTGCTGACCGGACCCGACACGGAGGGCAGGACCTCGATGTCCACCGACTGATCGGCCCCACTGTTCAGGCTCCCCAGACTGCAGGTCACGGTTCGATCGACGTTTTCATAGGAACAGGAGGCGGATGCCGAATTGAAAGTCAAGCCGGCCGGCAGCACGTCGGTAACCATGACGCCCTCCGCTGTATCCGGCCCGGCGTTGGTCACGGTCAGGGTATAGGTCAAGGGCTGCCCCAGGACGGGCGTGGCCGGGGCGCTGGTCTTAACCAGGGAGAGGTCCGCCGCCTGTTCTCGGGTGGTCACGCTGAAGGTACTTGAGACTCCGCCAATTTCCAGGGTCAAGTCGGTCCGGACATTAAAAGCGTTTGAGGAGGTTAGGCGGACGGTGACCTTATCTCCGTTCAGGATCGTACCTGCATCGGCCTGCCAGTCTCCGCTATTGATCCGGTACTGGCAGGCCGAGCCGGTGCAGGAGGGGATGGCGATGGCCGCCGGGCTGTTGATACCGTCGACTTCGATAGTATTCGAGGCTATTGGCGTGCTGGGGTTCGCATCCGTAGCGGCCGTAAAGGCAAAAGCCTGGGGGGTCGTCTGAGCGGTGAAACACCGACCCAGGCCTCCCGCCGAATAAGCTACGGCGATCTCATCCCCCGAAAGGGCCCGGCCGAAAATGGTCACTTCGTCGACGAGACCGTTCCAGTGACTCTTATGCTGGTCGGTCAATTCATTGTAGGCACCCAGCCTCGAATTGTTCATATTGTTACCTGTTGAATGCAGGTCCCTGTCCGGTACGCCGGTACTGGCAGCCAATCCCCCGTCAACCCACAATTCTATGGTGGACCCACGCCGTACGCCGGCGACGTGAACCCAGGCATTGGCGACGGCCGGTGAGGTAGCGGTGTACCAGTCCCCGTCGTCGAGCTTGATCCCAAATCTAAAATCATTGTTGTTGTCGATCATCAGGAGATATTCCCCGGCGGCCGCCCCTCCATAAACAACCACATGCTCGTTGCCATCCAGGGAATTGGCATACACCCAGGCGTCCAGCGAAAACGACCTTGCCGTGGCGGGTATAATCCCGTTGGGTATCACCACATAATCATCGACCCCGTCCAAACTGAACGCCTCCCCCACCCGGCCGGAAGCAAAGGCGGTCCCGCTTAATGTGCCGTGGTTGGCGCCGAAGTTGTCGGCCGCATTGCCTTCCGCCTTCCACCAGGCAAGCATGTCCGCCGGCGGCGGAGTGCAGGCGCGGCACATGCCGGTGCTGCCGGCGTTATAGAGGGCGGAGACGTCCACCGGAGTCAAGACGCGGTTTACAACGATCAGCTCATCCAGATCACCCTTGAAAAAATACCCGTCATTGAAAGGGCCGCCCACGTCGTTTTGATTGGCGCCGAAGACCAGACTGCCTCCGCCCGCGATGGTTTCTCCCGGGGCCAAGGTCCCGGAAAAACTCAATTGCCCGTCCTTATACAACCGGATCTCGCCATCGGCACCCCGCCAGGTTACGGCCCAGTAGTGCCACTGTCCGTCATTCCCGGAAACACCGGTGGCAATGGAGGCTTCACCTTTATATATGGTGAGATCCCTATAATCGGCGATCATAAATTCATTGTCGCGGGTTGGTACCGCATAGGAAAAAGGGGTCCCGGGGTTTACGGTGTCGGATGATCGCATCCAAAACCCAACGGATAGTTCCCCGGCGGGAAAGGCTGTGACCGGATTGGCGATTACATAATCATCGACCCCATCCAGACTTAAGGCCTGGCCGACTTTGCCCGGGCCATAAGTTGCCCCATTCATCAAGCTGGCATGGTTGGTCCCGACCAGATCCAGGGAATTATTATCCCCGCCCCACCAGGCCATCAATCCTGCAGGCGGTGCTGCGCAGGGGATATCGATGTTGTCCGCTATTAAGGAAAAATTATCGAAAGTCACGGATAGCGCATCGAAAGTATTATTGTTTTGGAGCGACAACGATAAATGGGTTACCGGGGAATTATTCAAATCCCTTTGATAAATTTGGTTGCCGTTGGCGTAAAAAGTGACCAGGCTCCCCGAACGGGTTGCCCTCAAAGTACCCAACAGGTCCCCTGTTTCGTAACCGCCTTCCGACGATCCGCTGGGATCCAGCCAAACCGAATATCTATGTCCCCAGGCATATTCCCGTCTATTGGCTGCGTATTGCCCGCCAAAAACCAAATTCAATTGAATTTGATTCCAGTTGTTGGTCGGCAATTCCGCGTCCCGATAATCCACCGAGACATCGAAATCCCCGTAAACCGTATGATTGAAAACCAGGCTGCCCCAGGCGCCGCCGCCTTCGGGTTTGCTCAACCGAACGTCACCGTGGGTGTCGTCGACGGTATAGGCCCCGGGATTGACCGTCCAGTGGTAGGGATTGATACCACCCGAAAAGTCATCATTGAAAGTGGTTGCTCCGTTCGATCTGGCTGAAATTAATAACAGCAATGACGCCATCAGCAAGCCGGCCCAAAAACCTCTCCCCGCTCTCCCCATATACTGATCTCCTTGAATTATCGCGTAATTTTTATTATTCGCCAAATTCCGCGGTTTCCAAACTCGATCGGAAAAAAGAGTCTAAGCTTCCCGCCCAAGTAATCGGATTTTTCGGGTAAAGCTTTAATATTTTAAGAATATTAATAAAAGAAGGGGGGCCCTCCTCTTTTCGCATGGAAGGTCCCCCCGTTAAATCCCGGCTGCCTTTAGTTATCCCGGTCTCTTCCGAAATAGGCCAGACCAGGGGATCAAAAGGTCTCTTACAGGTTTTTGATTATCAGCGGCAAAAACAGATGCATCTCCACCGACACATCCCGGGTAGAGGAATTATTCCCCCCGCCCGGGTCGGAAACGCTTGAGGTAACAGTCGCCGTGTTGCTGACCGGACCCGCCACGTTGGAAATGACTTCGATGTCGACCGACTGTTGGGCGCCGTTGCTCAGGCTCCCCAGACTGCAGGCCACCGTGCGATTGGCGTTTTCATAGGAACAGGGCGCGGATGCCGAAATAAAAGTCAAACCGGCCGGCAGCACATCGGTAATGATCACCTGCTCCGCCGTATCCGGCCCGGCGTTGGTTACGGTCAGGGTGTAGGTCAAGGGCTGGCCCAGGACCGGCGTGGCCGGGGCGCTGGTCTTGACCAGGGACAGGTCCGCCGCTTGGGCCCGGGTGGTGACGCTGAATGTACCTGAAACTCCGCCGATGTCCAGGGTCACATTGGTGGTTGTAGAAAAGCTGGCCGAGGAAGTCTGCCGGACCGTAACGGAATCGCCGTTGACCACGATCCCCGCCGTCGAAGTATAAGCACCACCGTTGACGGCATATTCTCCGCCTGCGGAGATAGTGATCGGCGAAAGAAGAGTGGTTCCCGAAACCGTAATCGCGGCCGACTCGATGAGGCTGTTCAACGGCTGATAGAGCTTTTCTGGAATCGTAAAGCCATCGGGAGTGTTGGTCAGCCCATATTTTTCTCGGAGATAGGTATCGACCGTCTGCTGCTCCTGGGTGGTCAGCGCCCGGTTGAAAACCATGATCTCGGCAATGTCGCCGGTGAACCAGTTGGTGCTCGAATACAAATTATTGACCGTCCAGTAATCGGACCCCACATATAAATCTGCCGAGGGCAAATTGTTTCCAGGGGAGGAAGAAGTGACGGTCGGCGTGAGGCCAATCCCGTCAACACTGATTTGACCGTTAATCCCATCCTTCACTAGTTTAAGCAGGTGCCAACGATCATCCCAACCATAAGGCTGGGGAGCCCCCAGTTGGTCTCCTCCGCCGGCATTGGCACTTGCCTGATAGTAAATACTATCCTCCCAAGTTGCATGAACCATAAAACGATTGAACCCATCGGAAGTCCAGGAAAAGGTCGAGGTCCTCGGGTCGGCCCCCGCTTGTTTTTGCACGATAAAGACGGTGTCGGCATTATTGTCGAACAGATCGTACCCCGGGACCGCCGACCGGATCAAATAGTCATCGACCCCATCAAAACGGACCACCGGCAAGCCGTTCAGATTAGCCGAAACCTTGGCGGGTTGGTTTGCTTGCGCCGCCTGGGCCACATCCAAGCCGTTGCCGCTGCGGTCTTCCCAGGTGGCGACGCTGTCCGTGCCGCCCAGGATCAGTCCCGAGTCTGCCTTGAGCCAGAGGCGCAGGCCGGGGATGGCGTTGAATTGGCCGCAAAGGCCGGCACTGTAAGCATTGTAAATGGCGGAGATCTCGTTG
>JALOOY010000053.1 GCA_025454185.1 Thermodesulfobacteriota bacterium | reverse complement strand
CCTTTTTTCTTTCCCCGGAGGCCTTTCCTAGGGTGATCCCGGGCCTGCATTTAAAAAGGTCGAAATAGTACGAATTATTTTAAGTAGGATTGAATCCTGCCGATCCATATCTTGAACCCTGTCGTGGAATCGCCCGTTGCGCAGCCGTGTCTCCCCGCCGCCAGACAGGGGCTAGGGACCAAATAACAATACTTTTAATCATTGGACTATGTTACGAGGGGAGCGCGCCATGTTAAACCGTTTTAAATTATCCACCCGAATTTTCCTCCTGGGCATCCTCATTATCCTCGCCTTTTCGCTGGTCATTGCCTGGATGTACCCCCAATTCAAACAGAAGATGTTCGCTGCCAAATATCTGAAAACCCGGCATGTGGTGGAAACGGCCTGGGGTGTGCTGGATTTCTACGCCCAGCAGGTTAAAAACAACGCCCTGCCGGCGGAAGAGGCCCGCAAACAAGCCTTACAGGCCGTCAAAAATCTCCGCTACGAAAAGGATGATTACTTCTGGATCAACGACCTGCAGCCGAAAATGATCATGCACCCGATCAAATCCGACCTGGACGGGAAAGACCTGGCCGAAAACAAGGATCCCAACGGCAAACGCCTTTTCGTCGCCTTCGTGGACAAGGTCAAGGCTGAAGGTAGCGGGTTTGTAGACTATTACTGGCCCAAGCCCGGACAGGCCCAGGCGGTGCCCAAGATCTCCTTTGTGAAGGGGTTTCCCGAATGGGGCTGGATCATCGGTTCCGGAATTTATATCGACGACGTGGAAGCGGAAATAAACGGCATCTTTTCCCAAATATTCCTCGCCGTGCTGGCCATCACCATCGCCGGCCTGTTGCTGGCCTATTTCATGTCCCGGTCCATTGCCCGGCCGGTAAATCGCATTGTCCAGGAATTATTTCAGGGCGCCGATCAGGTGGCCGGCGCCTCCCGGCAGGTGTCGGCGGCCAGTCAGACCCTGGCGGAAGGGGCTTCCGAACAGGCCGCCGCTATTGAAGAGACCTCTTCTTCCATGGAAGAAATGTCCGCCATGACCCGTCAAAACGCGGGCAATGCCCGCGAAGCCAATGGTCTCATGCGCGAGACCAGTCGGGTGGTGGACGACGCCAATCAGGCCATGGGGGAATTGAACCAGTCCATGAAAGACATATCCAAAGCCAGTGAGGAAACGGCCAAAATTATCAAGACGATCGATGAAATCGCTTTCCAGACCAACCTGCTGGCCTTGAACGCCGCCGTGGAGGCCGCCCGGGCCGGCGAGGCCGGGGCCGGCTTTGCCGTCGTAGCCGACGAGGTCCGCAACCTGGCCATGCGGGCCGCCGAGGCGGCCAAAAATACGGCGGTGCTGATCGAGGAATCCGTGAAGAAGATCAAAACCGGCACCGGTATCGTAGACCGCACCAATCAGGCCTTTGGCCAAGTAAACGCCGAGGCCAAAAAGATCGAGCATCTGGTCGGGGAAATTGCAGCGGCCAGCCAGGAACAGGCCCAGGGCATTGAACAGACCAACAAGGCCATCTCCGAGATGAACAAGGTCGTCCAGTCCAACGCCGCCAGTGCCGAGGAATCCGCCTCGGCCTCGGAAGAAATGTACGGCCAGGCGGAATTCATGAAAAAAACGGTGGCCACGCTGTCCGGTTTGATCGAAGGCCGAAAAGGGGGCCGGGGGCCTACCCCGGAAGAAGGTTCCCTCCCCGCCCCCGCAGCCCTGCCCCCGCCCCCGGGAATGGTCCGGGACCGGCCGCCGGCAGACAGCCGGAGACCGCGCGGGAAAGCGACTCCCGGCGCGGAGATCCGGGCCGTATCCCCCCGTAAAGTCATTCCCTTGGAAGAAGACGACTTCCGAGAATTTTAAGGATTATTTGAGACAGATTTCGATGGTAAAATCGCCGTTCCCTGTCAGGAAGGGAATGGAGATGATGGGCTGCTTGGTCACATGACGAATTTCATGGCCGGGACCGCAGATGACCGAAGGAATGGCCCCGGCCAGCAGGACCCCGTCGGCTTCCAGCCGGCGTCGGGCGTCTCCCGAAATCATGTTGGTCAATTCGCCTACGGCGTCTTTGACTTCATCGGTTATCTCGTTGAAGGTCTCCCCGAACATGCGGCCGATGATATGACAGATGCATTCTTTGGTAAAGGTAAGACTCAAGGACCCCTCCGCCCCACCGGTCATCCCGACCACCCCGGAAATATCGCCCCGGGAAATGGTGCTCTTTTTGATAAAAGGCTGCCCCGGCTGGACGTCCACCGACGCCATGGTTTTAAGGACGGAAACCGTGGCCTCTAAAAATGGGTTGATGATTGCAGCTTGCATGTGATCCAAATCCCCTTCGATCTTCTCTCCACATATACCATTTTTTTTCCTGAAAGTTACAGTTTTTTTTTGAAAAAATTGATCAGGCTGTTTCCTTAATTCTTTCGTGAACGCCTTCCCAACAGGTCCGCGGGCCGGCTTCGTTCCTGCCCTTGGTCCTTCAGCCCAGGGAGGCCAGGAATTCCCGGGCCTCCCGGAAGTCCGGTTGCAGGGTTAAGGCCCGGTGCAGGTACTGGGCGGCCTGCCCCTGCTCACCCTGCTCATAGTAGGCCCGGCCCAGGTTGTAAAAAATGACGGCATCCTCCGGATCGATGGCGATGGCTTTCGCGTAATTGGCAATCGCCTCCTTCAGGAGTTTTCGTTTCCGCAGTTCGATGCCGAATTCGTTGAAGACATGCTTGTTTTCCCGTTCGTAGAGGGTCTCGATCCGCCCCAGGTGTTCGAACACCCGTTGGGCCTCTTCCCGGTCGCCCCGGGCGAACAGGGTTTTTCCCTTGCCGAGGTGGGCCCGCAGATGGTCTCCGTTCAAGGAGAGGGCCTTGTTGAATTCGGACACGGCGCTATGAAATTCCCTTTTTTCGTAATGGGCCTCGCCGTTCCGCACATGTTTTTCAACCAGCACCTCCTGGCAGTTCTTTTGGCGGCTCAGGTAGTCGGGACAGGCAATATACTCCTGCTCCAGGCGCTCCCGGGACATAACCTCGGGCGGACCGAACGGTTCATCGTTGATATCGAGCAGGCGCAGGGCCACCTGCCCCCCTTCGCCCGTTTCACCCACCTGATAGTAGTTTTCGATGACCGTGGTCCTGGCCGTGGCCCCGAAACCCAGCCTGATCGTTTCCTGTTTCAATACGATTCGTCTCGTTTCCGTCATGGTCTTGGACGCCCCTCACTGGTACAAAAATTCATCAAAATACATCTGTTTGATTTTCTGGGCCCGCAACCGCTGATTCATTTTGCCGGTCAAGGCCTTTTTGAGCTGGTCTTTGTAATCGGGGTTCAACAGGTCCTGTAGACGCTGGTCCCCCAAGAGGGCAATCGCCGTATCGACCAGCGGGGCGGTGCGGGACTGAATCTCCTCCAGGTAATCACTTTTCTCCAGTTCCAGGACGATCGAGGTCTTGATAAAATGGCTGCCGGCCGGTTCATTCAGATTGATGATCAGCGGGCTCAACTTGACGGTGGGGCCCATTTCCCGGGGTTTTTCGGGAGGCCGGGCCTGCACGGCCTGCGTCGACCCGGCCGCGGGGGATTGCTGCGCCGCTGGTCCACCCGAAGCCGAAATCGTGATCCAGCCCAGTAGCACGGAGGCCATGATCCCCCCGCTGATGATCAGCATGCCGGCCAGGATATAGATCAGGAAAGCGCAGCGTCTTAAGAGACTCCTTCCTTTTCCGGCGTTAGCCGCCGGCCCTCCGTTCTCCTCCGGACCGCCTCCCCCGACACGCTGCGGGTCGATCTTTAGGAGATCCATTTCGGTCTTTTTTTCTTGGCTGGCCATGGCTCCCTCACCCGGCATTGATGATCCGGATCACTTTCTGACTGATTTCCCCCAGCGGCACCACCTGATCGGCGGCTCCGAGCTTAATAGCTTCCTTGGGCATCCCGAAGACCACGCAACTGGCCTCATCCTGGGCCAGGGTCTTGGCCCCGACCTCCCTCATTTTCAACAAACCCCGGGCGCCGTCGGCCCCCATGCCGGTGCAGAGGACGCCGACGGCATTGGCCCCGGCGTATTGCGCTACCGAGTTGAACAATACGTCCACCGCCGGCCGCTGGTGGTGGACCAGGGGTCCGTCCTTGACATTGACGTAATAGCGCGCCCCGCTGCGCCGCAGGACCAGGTGGTAATTCCCGGGGGCGATCAGGGCCTGCCCGTTCAATACGGAATCGCCGTCCTGGGCCTCCTTCACCCCGATCGCGCAAAGCCCGTTGAGACGCTCGGCAAAGGCCCTGGTAAACTGGGCCGGCATGTGTTGCACAATCACGAGGCCGGGGATATTGGGGGGAAAGCGGACCAGAATTTCTTTCAGGGCCTCGGTGCCGCCGGTGGAGGCGCCGAGGGCGATGATCTTCTGGGTTGTTTCGCTCAGAGACCGGTTGATCGTTTCCACCGGTCGGGCCCCCTCCTCGGGAAGGGGGTTCCGGGCGTACAGCGGATGGGCCCGACTGGCGGCCCGGATCTTTTCCTTCAACTGCAGCCCCATGTCCCCCACGGAGTAGGCCCCGCCCGGCTTGGCCAGCACCTCCACCGCCCCCAGTTCCACGGCCTCCAGCGCCAACTTGCTGCCCTGGGCGGTCAGGGAACTGACGATGACCACCGGCAGGGGGTAATGCTTCATCAATTTCCGTAAAAAGGTCAGGCCGTCCATGCGGGGCATTTCAATATCGAGGGTGACCACGTCGGGCTTGAGCTGCACGATCTTATCCCGGGCCACATAAGGGTCCGGCGCCGTGCCCACCACCAGGAAGTCCGGCTCGCCGGCCAATTCCTCACTGAAAATCTTCCGAACGATGGCCGAATCATCGACAATCAACACTCGAATGGGCTTGGACCCTGGTTTCAGCATGGCCGGCCTTCCGTCTCCAACCGGTAGGGGTACCAATCTTCTTCCCGCAAACGCTCCACCTTCAAAACGACCGCCTCGTTCGTTTCCGTATTGTAAATCAGCTTCCTTCCCCTGGTTCCGCCCACATCCTCGGAGGTGACGGCAATGCCCTGCCGGGCCAGGACCTCCTTGGCCGTGGAGACGTTCTGCCGGCCTATCTCCGCCTCCGGGCTGCCGGGCCCCCGGGAACCGCCCCCGAAGATCTGGCCCTCCAGGGTGCCGCGGTCCGTCCCTTCGGCCAGGAGCAGGCGCACCAGGGCCAGGGTAGCCACGTTACCATAGCGGGCTGTGGCCTGCGTCCGATCGGGTATCTGCGGATACTGGAAATGGTTCATGCCTCCGATCCGTTGGCGGCGGTCCCAAAGGCACACGGCCACACAGGAACCCAACACGCAGTAAATCACCGCCGGTTCCCGGCTCAGGTATATATATCCCGGTTTCAAAAAGTACTCCCCGGCAGCCGGGGCTTGGTGGGACTCGGCCGCCTTCCTGCCCAGTCCCTCCCGTCGTTTATCCCGCCGGTCCGGCAACGGCTGCCTCCCAGGTGAGTTCCAGGCCGATTTTTCGCCCCTCGGCCAGGAAATCCAGGCGCAGGGTCTCCGCCGTCCCGGCCTTTTCCTGGTCCGGGGCGCCCCGGACCACCTCGGCCCGGGGCGTACCCAGGCGGTAGACCTCCTGCCCGTCAAAAATGGAAAAAAGGTTGCCGCAAACCATGTTGGCCAATTCCTGGACCATGTCGACGGCCTGTGCTTCAGAAGCCGGCGTTTCCAGACCCAGAAAATTGGTGGCCAGCCCCCGGGCCAGCGTGTAAGGAATACGAAGCCGGAGCACTCCCCGGAGTCGGCCCTGAAACCCGAGGCTGCCCAGCATTTCCGCCTCCGCTCCCTCCCGGGGGCCGTCCCGGTCCTCCCCGGCAGGGGAGTCGCCGGGTTCCAGGAATACGAAAAACATGGTTTCGAAAACATGGCCGACGGCCTGCGCCGCCGCACGCCCCAGATTTTCATCCATGAAAAGCCTCCATGATCCTGTTCAGGGCATCCCGGATCGCTTCCGGATAGAAGGGCTTTTGAATATAGCCGGCAATGCCCAGGGCGTAGGCCTCCCGCATCCGGGCTTCGCTGCCTTCGGTGGTGATCAGCACAATCGGGATATGCCGGGTGGCTTCATCGGACTTGAGGGCCTTGACCAATTCCAGTCCGTTCATCCGGGGCATGTTCACGTCGGTCAGGACCACGTCTACCCACTGGTCCTTTACCAGGTTCAGGGCTTCCAGACCATCCCCGGCCTCCCAGCATTCGCCGATCTCGAACCCGGAAATGGCGACGGTCTTTTTGATCACCGTCCGCATGGTGTGTGAGTCATCAACAATCAAGACATTGTAGGCCATGGCCTCTCTCCGCTTCCAGAGTGTGTTAGACGGCCGCCGGGTCAGCCCATTTCCAACCAGGCTTCCATGGCGGCCAGCCGGTCATTGAGCTGGGTCAGGCATTTTTCGACGTCTTTTTCCCGCAGCCGGAAATTTTCCATAAGGTCCGGGTCCCCGGTGTAATACAGGCCGTCGGAACCTCCGCCGATACCGGTAAGCAGGGCCATGCAGTTGGCCAAATGGACCAGGCCCACCAGGTCGGAGCAATCCTCCCCGCTCAACCAGGGGGTATGATGGTAGCGGACGGCCGCAATGATCGCCCGGGGGAAAGCCCATTTTTCCGCGATCAGCCCTCCCAATTCGGCGTGGTCGATCCCCAGGACCTCCCGTTCGGCCGCCACAAAGGAATAGCCCTGTTCCCGGACCAGGCCCTTGATGGCGGCGAAAGTCTCCTGCACATAGGCGCTGAGGACCACCTTGCCCATGTCGTGGAGCAGGGCGGCCGTAAAGAGCCGGGAGTCGGGCTGCCGCTGGAGGCGCCGGGTCAGGATTTCCGTAAGGAGGGCGCAGCTCACGGAATGCTTCCAGAGGGCCCCGGTGTCCAGGTCATAACCGCGGCAGGAATGGGACAACACACCCTTAAAACTGTTATGGAGCAGGATCTGCATCAGGGTATTGAAGCCCAGCAGGACCAGGGCCTCTTTCAGGGAATGGACCTGTCGGCGCAGGTTAAAATAGGCCGAATTGCAGACCTGGAGGACCTGGGCGGTGATACCCTGGTCGTATTGAATGATTTCCACCACATCCTGGGCCGAAGAGCCGGGATCGTTTATTCGTTGCAGGGCCTGGTGGATGATGGCCGGCAGGGGGGGCAATCGGTCTATGGACCGAATGATGGCCTCGATGCGGTTCATAGCTCCCGCTCCCCTTCCCCGGAGGTTTTCAGCCAGACCCGGCCGCTGGACAGCTCCAGGCGAACCGTCCTATTGATCATACCGCCCACGTCCTCCGCCTGGATCAGGACGTTGTTGCGCCAGAAAATTTTGCGCATGGCCGCGTAATTGCGTTTCCCGATATTGAAAAAGCCCTGGTCATCCATGATCTGGGAACCGCCGGCCACCTTAACGATCATTCGGCCCTTGTCGGCCCCGTATTTATAAGCCTCCTTGAAGAGAAAGGGAATGCCGGTATCGGCGAACATCCAGGGGTTGCGCCTGGCCTTTTCCGGATCGATCTGGGATTCGGGCAGCATGAAATGCAGCAACCCGCCGACCCGGACCAGCGGGTCGTACACCACCACGCCGAGACAGGAACCCAGGGAATAGGTGATCAATTCGGCCTCGGCCTGGCTGGAAACCTTCATGTCCGCCACCCCGATAATAATACGCACCCGGCACCCCTTATTTCTGGTAAACGGCCGGCCGCAGATAGCGGAAAGGATGGCGAATGCCGGTCAGACTCTCGGAATGGCCGATAAAAAGGACCCCCCCCGGTTGCAGGTTCTGATAAAACCGGTTAACCAGGGCTTCCTGCGTATCTTTATCGAAATAGATCATGACGTTCCGGCAAAAAATACAGTCAAAGGCCTGGGCAAAGGAAAAGGGCCCCATGAGGTTGACCCGCTGGAAGGTGACCAGCGCCTTGACAAAATTCTTTA
>JALOOY010000052.1 GCA_025454185.1 Thermodesulfobacteriota bacterium | reverse complement strand
ATGCTGCAGGATATCAACGACCGGGGCATCGCCCCGGAATCGCTAACCCCGCCGGAATGGCTGGACTTCTGGACCCGCAGTAAACTAACAACTTCCTGACCTGCCTTTCATCCAATCCGCCGGCCGGCCTAATCCTCCCCAGGCCGCCGGGTGACTCCCCGGTTTTTTTCTTTTTCGGACAACTCCACCTTGCGCATACGATACAGCAACTCCTCCAGGATCTTGCGGTTGGAGCCGATCAGATCGGCCAGCAGGCCGATGAGCAGGACCTGAAACCCGACGATCAACAGCACGGCGGCCAGAATGACCGATTGGACGTGGCCGGCCCCCTTGCCGGTCAAAAACAGAAAGAGGTAGCGGAGGGCCAGCAGCCCGCCCCCGGCCGTCAGCAGAAAACCGCTGATGGTGAAGACCCGCAGGGGGCGGTAGGTGGTATAGGCCCTGATAATGGTGGCGGTCGAATGACCGAGATAGTGTTTCAAACTGCGCATGAGGCGGGAGCGGCGGGTGGGCGGGTTCACCCCCACGGAGACGGTGGTAACGGCCATCTTACGCGCCCCGGCCTGGATCATGGTCTCCAGGGTATAGGAGTAATCGCTGAGGACCAGGGTCCGCAAGGCCGCCTCACGGCTCAAGGCCCGGAAACCGCTGGTGGCATCGGGAATTTTCAATCCGGCCGCCTGCCCCACCACCCAGCTTCCCAATTGCTGCAGGCGTCTTTTGTGGTAGGAGAAGGCCGCCAGTTTCCCCACGCCCCGGTCGCCCACGACGATGTCGGCCGAGCCTTCCAGAATGGGTTGTACCAGCCGGATCAGATCCGCGCCGCAGTACTGGTTGTCGCCATCGGTGTTGACCACGATGTCGGCCCCGTGGCGCAGCCCTTCCTCCAGACCGGCCCCGTAGGCCCGAGCCAACCCCTGATGATTTTTCAGGGACAGCACGTGGTGGACACCCAGGGACCGGGCCACTTCCGCCGTACGGTCCCTGCTGCCGTCATCGATGACCAGCCATTCTATGCGGCTGATCCCGGGAATCTCCCGGGGCAAATCCCGCAGGGTCTGCGGGAGCGTTTTCTCTTCATTGTAACAGGGAATTTGAATAATGAGCTTCATGAATCGGTAAATTCAAATGTGATTCTTCCGAATAAGATAATCCGGCGGCGCCGGCGACCATAGTAGTCCCTTCCCCTTTAAAATGTCAAGGGAGCTGGAAAAGATACACGCCGCCCCGCTGATAAACCGGTTCCAGCCCCGGACAGGCGGCCAGGGTCCCGGGCGCCAGGGGGCCGGCGTCTTCCCGGGTATAGACATGGGTGATGCCCCAGCGGCGGACCAGGTCCCAAAAGGCCGGGCCGCACCCTTCCAATTCCAGGGTCTGCCGCGCCCTCTCGTTGATCCGGTTGATCAGGGGCCTCCCCCCGAAGCCATAAAAAATAGGCGGCAGAGACGTCCAGCGTCCGCTGAGGGGAGTGATCCAATAACCGCCGTCCCGACCGCGGTAAAACCCCCATTCCCAGGGTACCGGCCTGATCAGGAAACGGGCCTGAACCGGCGTGTTGGTTTCGATCCAGCGGATGGCCTGCCGATCGTCCGGTCCGGCCAGGATCGTCTCGGGTTTGACGATGCTCCGGGTCTCCCGCAGCCCCCAGAGCAACAGGGCCAACAACAGGGTCAGGGCTATCGTATCCACGATGGAGGCGGGGAACCTTCGTTTCATCCGGGCGCAGGTTTCAGCGGCGAAGTGGGCCGACAGCAGGCAGACCGGCAGAAAGAGGACGATGGCCAGGTGGTCCGGACGAAAGGGCGCCAGACGAATTCCCCAGGGGATAGTCCCCAGACCCAGGAGCAACCCCCAGCAGGTCAAGGTCCTCAGGCGCTGATCCCGCCAGGCCCAGGCCAGACCCAGAAGGGCCAGGAAAATGAGGAGGTAGTTGCGCAGCGGTCCCAGCAGGTAGAGCAGATAGGTCCCGTAGCCGCTGATATAGGTCGCGGCCACGGGGTGGGCCGGTGGGGTAAATTGATCCGCTACATATTTTCGAGCCGGTTCCCACAGGTGCCAGACCCAGGGCAGCAGGAGAACGGCCCCGGCCAAAAATCCGGCCAGAGATTCCAGGACGGCCTCCCGCCAGAACCTTTTTTGCCGAACCGCGGTCCGGGCCCCTTCCCCCCAGAATACCAGCGCAAAGATTCCGAGCAGGCTCGCCGCAAAATAATGGGCCAGACCAACGCCGGCCGTCAGGATGGCCAGGACTCCCCGGGAGAAAAAAGGTCCAGTGGCCCGGCGGGCTTCCCAAGCGGCGCCCATGGCCAGCGGCAGCAGCACCAGTCCGGTGAGCAGTGCATAGCGTCCCCAGGTGGCATAGTGGGCGGGCATCTGGGAAACGAAACCGGCGAACAGGGCCGCCAGTCCGGCCCGGGCCGGATCGTTCCAGATCTTTTTTCCCAGATAGTAGAGGGACAGGGAAATCAGGGCATTCAATAGCTGCCCCATCCAAAGGGCGGCCTTCTCCAGCGGGGCCCCGGACAAGGCGGCGAACAGGGCGGTGGGCACATGAAACCCGAAATGATAAAAAAAGGGGATGGGCAGATGGGGGCCCAGGTCGGCGGGCAGTATCCCCGCCTCCAGGATCCGACGGACGATGAGTACGTGGTGCGGGGCATCCACCCAGGGGGGAAAAGCCAACCCGTGGACCTGGTACAAACGCCAGACAATGAGGGCGGCCAGGACCAAAAGATAGAGCCAGCGGGCGGTGCCGCAGGGACGGGTTCCCCGCCGGACCCAGCGGCCGGCCAGACCGAACAGGGCCAGCCCCCCGTAAAGGCCCCAGAGAACCCCGCCGGAAACCGGCCATTGTACGACCCGCAAATAGAGGGCGGCCAGGGCCGTGAGGGCCAAGCTCAACCCCACGGCCTCGGCCAGCCATTCCGGCAGGTCCTGCTCCGGGGTGGGCCGCCAAGCCAGAAAGGCCGCCCCCGGCAGCAGCAGGACGACCAGGGCGGCTAGAAGCGATTGCAGGGCCAGCAGGATCGTATCGGCCATGAAAGGCATCGGGGAAGACCGGGGGATCTGGTCAGCGCGGCGCTGCGTTCCGTATGGAGGCGGCGTTGGCGTAACCCCGGATCAGGACCAGGGGCTCGCCCCGGCCCTGGACGTAATAGGCTATCCGCACCCCTTCCCGGCTGACATGCCTTCCCGTTTCAGCGTCTTTCATGGTCAAAGGCAGTTCCTGCCGCCCCCTTTCCCTTCAGGCCCTGGTTACTGGAACAGTCCCCGTTCCATCGCGATGCGGGTGTAGGTCTCCACGATGTTGTCCGGCGGCTGATAACGATCCTTTTCCTCCTTCTGGAGCAGGTCGATCGCTTCGCCGGCGCAGGTGGGGACGCAGAGACCGCAGCCGATGCAGCGGTCCGGGTCGATCTCCGCCTTCCCCTCTTTCATCCGAATGGCCTCCATCTGGCAGCGGTCCAGACAGACCTCGCAGCCCAGGCAGTCCTCGGGCCGGACCCGAGCCAGAAAATTGGTATGGACGATGGCGGCCGGCTGGGGGTGACGGCGCAGGTTCTTCAAAATCTGGCAGCAGTCCCCGCAGCAGAGGCAGATATTGATGATCTTCTTGGCGTTGGTCGGCTGGAGCACCAGTCCTTCTTCTTCGGCCTTCTTCAAGATCTCCAGCGCTTCCTCCGGCGTGATGAGCCGGCCGATGCCGTTTTTTTCATAAAAATGCGCCCCGCCGGAGAAAACCAGGCAGGTCTCCAGTGATTTTCCGCAGCCGCCGCCCACCAGGGTGTGCTCCTTGCGGCAGATGCAGGGAGCAACCAGGATCTTGCTCTGGGCTTCGATCAGGCGCCGGGCTTCCTCATAGGGCAGGACCGCCCCCTGCCCCTTGAGGCTGGCCCCGATGGGGATCGTGCGCAACTGCTGGGTTTTTGTCCGGTGCAGGTCCTGAAAAAAAACCGGGCTGTATTCGTTCATGTCCCGGACCAGTTCCTCGTCCAGGTCGTTTACGTGGTATTCCCAGATGCCGATCACATACTGGGCGGCCATGTACAGGGGTCCTTCCGGCCGGTCGGCCCGTAGAATGAGCCCCTTGCGGGACATGGCTTCCAGCTTGGGGGCCAGTATCTCCACCGCCAGGCCGGCCCGGGCCGCGATGGCCGCCGCCGTTTCCGGCATCATCTGCAGGTGGCCGGCCAGCTCGGCCTCTTCCGCGTCGAAAAGTCTCCTCAAAATACGCAGCTCCACCCCCGATTCCGTTCGGGGAAATCCGGCCGGCAGCCGGTCCAGATGGCGGGCCAGTTTTTCGTAGATCGCGTCAGTCATTCTACCTCCTCCATCCTCAAGGACAGTGATGATCAAGCACACAACCACTACCTTCTTTGGCCGGGCCCGTCAAGAGGATTTTAAGCCAGGAACCGACCGGGGTTTCGAAAAAGACATTGGGTTATCCGTGAGAAATCTGATACAATTAAAACCGAACAACAATGAAGGAGGCCGCCATGGAACAGCAAGCTCTGGACCCGCGTTTACCCCTCATGCAGCAGGCCGATTTGCAGGACAAGATCGTTTTGCTGCGCGTCGATCACAACGTGGTCAAAAAAGGGGTGGTCCGCGACCCCTACCGGATCGAGCAGACCTTCGGGACCCTGTACAATATCGTGGAACGGGGAGGCCGCCCCATCCTGATCACCCACCAGGGTCGTCCCCGGGACAAAAAGACCGGAGAAATCGCCTGCACCGCGGACAGCGCCGTGGATCCCGTGGTCCGTTACCTGGAACAGAAACTGCATACCCGCTTTTTTGTCCCCACCTTCGCCGTGGACGGCCCCCGGGGCATCCCCCACATCGACACCTCAGTCAACCTGGCCATCAGGGACCTGCGCCGCCGGCGCGTCGGCGGCATCTACCTGCCCAATTCCCGCTGGTTTCAGGGGGAAGAGGGCCCGGGGGCGGAGCGGGAAGCCTTTGCCCGGGAACTGGCCGGTCTGGCCGATGTGTTCATCAACGACGCCTTCGGTTCCTGGCAGCCCCACGCCTCCACCTACGACATTACCCGTTACCTCCCTGCCTATGCCGGTTTCCTCATGCAAAAGGAACTCAGCAACCTGGACCGGGTGCTCAACCCGGAGCGGCCTTTCCTGGCCGTGGTGGCCGGGGCGAAATACGATACCAAGATCGGCCCCCTGACCAAGATCTACGAGAAGGTGGACCAGCTCATCCTGGGCGGAGTCATTTATAACACCTACCTGGCCGCCAAGCTGGGCTTGACCGTGGCCGGCGTAAGCGAAAAAGATGTGGAGGCGGCCAAGGCCCTGGTGGCTTTGGACGCGCAGCAGAAAAAGATCGTGGAACTGCCCCTGGTAGTGGAGTCGGATACCCTGGAAGGCCGGCTGGAAGGCCGGTTTCGCACCCTCGACATGCGCGACTTCCGGGCCGGAGACAAGCTGGGCTATTTGCTCGATGTGGCCGGGGCCTCCTTTGACGATCCCCGGGTGCAGGAAGTGATCTCCCGGGCCAAAACGATTTTCGTCAACGCCGTCATGGGCTTCACGCCCCATTTTACCGAAGGCTCCAAGGCTCTGGACCAGGCCATCGACCTAAATCGGGAGGCCTTCAAAATGTACGGCGGCGGGGATACCCTGCAGGAATTCAAAGACCTCAATCCGGGTTTGTACCTGAACGTGATCGACGACACCCGCTATTATTTCTTTACCGGAGGCGGTACGGTCCTGACCGCTATCGAGTCCGGGACACCTTACGGCCTCAAGCCCATTCAGGCCTTGATGGAGAACGGCGGCCGGGAGCCCCGATAGATTTTCAACGGCTCCGGACAAAATCAATAATTAAAAGGAGAATGCCCATGAAAGTCCTGGTCGTTTACACCCACCCCTATCCGGAATCTTTCAACCATGCCGTGCTGGAACAGTTTAGCCGGGGACTTCAGGCCGGGGGGCACGAAGCGGACGTACTGGATCTGTACGCGGCGGGCTTCAATCCCGTACTGTCGGCCGCCGACCTGGCGGCCCTGCAGCAAGGCAAGATTCCGGACGATATTGCGGCCCAGCAGGAACGGGTAACCCGGGCCGATGGCCTGGCCTTCATCTTTCCCATCTGGTGGTCGGCCATGCCGGCCCTCTTAAAAGGCTGGATCGATCGGGTCTTTTCCCTGGGATTCGCTTACACCTTCGGCCCGGCGGGCCCTCAGGGTCTGCTGAAACACCGCAAGGCCCTGTTGATTACCACCTGCGGGGGCGACCAGGTGTTTTTCGACCAAAGCGGCATCCAGAAGGCCATCCAGATGACCGTAGACCTGGGGGTCTTCGCCTTTACCGGCGTCCCCAAGGTCCAGCACGAGTTCCTCTATAATGTGGTTCAGACCGACGGGGCGACCCGGCAAAAATACCTCGAGCAGGCTTATGCCCTGGGAGTGCATTTTTAAGGGGATCACGCTGGGGGAGTAAGCGTGCGCCTTCGTTCCGGGCAGGGGCGAAAAATTTTTCGCCCCTGCCTTCCTACCTTCCGAACAACCGGTTCAGGGTCCGGCTCAATTCTTCCACCGTATAAGGCTTGGCAATGACACCCTGAAACCCATGGGCCCGGTAATCGGACATGACCGGGTCCGAGGAATAGCCGCTGGAGGCCAGGGCCTTGACCTGCGGGTCGATGAGCAGGAGTTGCTGCAGGGCCTCTTTCCCGCCCATGCCCCCGGCCACGGTCAGGTCCATGATCACCAGATCGAAGGGTTGATCGATTTTTCGGGCCACCTGATAAATCTTGACGGCCTCGCCGCCGTCCTCGGCGAATTCCACGGCATAGCCCAGCCGCTTCAGCATCTCTCCCAGGACTTCCCGAACCAGGGCCTCGTCATCCATGACCAGGATCCGCCCCTGACCCCGGGAGGAGGCCGGTGGGGAAGCAGCCGCCGGGGCCTCCTTTTTCATGGAAACCGGCAGCCAGACGGTGAAGGTCGTTCCCCGCCCGATCTCGGATTCCGCCGTGATCAGGCCGTCGTGCCTTTTGATGATGGAGTAGGCCGTGGCCAGCCCTAACCCGCTGGCCTTGTCCCGGGTGGTAAAAAAGGGGTCGAATATTTTGGGCAGGTCCTCCTTGGCGATGCCGCAGCCCTGGTCGCTAAATTGGATCCGAACGTATTCCCCCGGGGGCAGGGGGACCCCGGCAGCCGCCGTGATCCGCTGGTTTTGGAATTCGATTTTCAGCACCCCTCCCGCCGGCGTAGCCTGTTCGGCGTTGAGGACCAGGTTGTTCACCACCTGCTGGATCTGGTTGTGGTCAAAATCCACCGAGCCGATATCGGGCGGGATGCTGAATTCACTCTTCAGCCGGGATCCGCGCAGGGCAAAGGTCACCGCATCCTGGACAAATTCGGTGACGGCGGCGGTAGTCTTGACCGGCGCCCCGCCCCGGGAAAAGGTCAGCAACTGCCTGGTGAGTTCCTTGGCCAGGTAAGCGGCCTTCTCCGCTTCGCCCAGGCGTTGGACCACCTTATCGGGGTCCTGGGCGAACATTTTCGCCAGGGAAATGTTGCCCATGATGCCGGTCAGGATGTTGTTGAAATCGTGGGCAATGCCGCCGGCCAGGACGCCGACCGATTTCAGCTTTTCATATTTGAGCAGCTCCTCGCTCAACCGGTGCTGCTCCGTGATGTCGATCATGGAAGAAACGCTCTTGCCGGTCCCGGGGATGAGGGCCACCCGGTTGTGCACGATTTTTTCCCGGCCCTGGCGGTCGATCAGCCTGAATTCATAATCCCGGGGCACCCCCGGTGATCCTTTCCGGCGGAGTTCGTGGTATTGCATCATCCGCTTCAGGTCTTCCGCGGCTACCAGGGAGGCCCAGCTCATGACCTTTTCCAGGGCCTCTTTGGGATAGCCCGACAGCCTTTCAAATTCGGCATTGGCCAGCTCGATGGTGGTGTCCTCGTCGATGATGAGGGTGGCCGCGCCGGTGTTTTCGAAGATGGTACGGTAGCGGTTTTCCGATTCCC
>JALOOY010000543.1 GCA_025454185.1 Thermodesulfobacteriota bacterium | reverse complement strand
GGCATCACCGACGAGCTCAAAGGAGAAGCCCCCAAGGCTTTTATCCAGCTCAAGGAAGGTGCCTCAGCCACCGCCGAAGAAATCCGGGCCTTCTGCAAATCCAAAATGGCCCCCTACAAGGTCCCGGTGGCCGTGGAATTCATCGACGAGATCCCCCGCTCGGCGGCCGGCAAGGCCCTGCGGCGGTTGCTGCGGGAGCGGGAAGCCGCCGGGTAACCCTGAAAATGATAAACCTGGTTAGGAATATTGGAATGATGGAATAGTGGAATAATGTAAAAACCTCCAGGACCCGCGGGGTAGTTCCCCATTATTCCAATCTTCCAATCTTCCCCCTTTATTTAAGGAGCGTTCATGTCCTACCAACACATCCTTTACGAAGAACGAGAGCGGATCGGCATTCTGACCATCAACCGCCCCGAAAAGCGTAACGCCCTGGGAAAAGAAGCGGAGCTGGAGATGATGGACTGCTTCCAAAAGGCGGCCGAAAACAGGACGGTGCGGGTCATCATCCTGAAGGCCAACGGCCCCATCTTCTGCTCGGGCCATGACCGGCTGGAGGTGCTCAACCAGCCCCTGAACAACGTGCGGGATCTTTTTCAGACCTGCATCGACATGTATGACCTGATGCGCCGCATTCCCCAGCCCATCATCGCCCAGGTGCACGGCGTGGCCATGGCCGGCGGCTGCCACCTGGCAGCCGGCTGCGACCTGGTGGTGGCGGCCGAAACAGGGGCCCAGTTCGCCCTGACCGGGGCCAAGATCGGTTATAACTGCTCCACCCCCACGGTAGCAGTCAGCCGGGCCATCGGCCAAAAGAGAACGCTGGAAATGCTGTTCACGGGTAATTTCATCGATGCCCGTCGGGCTCAGGATTGGGGTCTGGTGAACCGGGTGGTGCCCGATGATCAACTGGAGGACGAAACCTGGAAGCTGGCCCGGGAGGTTGCCCAATATCCCTTACGGGTCCTCGGCATCGCCAAGCAGCATTTCTACCAGCAGATCGAACTCCCCGAACGCCAGGCCTACCACTACGCCAAGGAGCTGATGGCCTCCCAGGCCCAGTGGCCGGAAGCGATCGAAGGTTTTACCGCCTCCATCGAAAAACGCCCGCCGGACTGGAAAGAAATATGAACCAAGAGCGCACCCCGGCGGGAACGCCCGCCATCTTCTTCACCAAGCAGCCGATCCTCGACCACCAACGGGCCATCTGGGGTTATGAATTGTTGGGCGGGGCCTTCAAGGAGGGTTTGTTCGAGGTGTTCCCCCAGCAGGAAAGCGCCGCCGGCCTTTACTCCAGCACCTACCTGGGCCTGCAGGAGGCTATGGAACGGGGTAAAAAAATCGTGGTCGGCTTTGACGCGCAAGGGATCCTTTCCGGGACACCGCACGCCTTGCCCCCGGCCAGCGGTGTGGTGCGGGTCTTGCCTGGAGAGATAGAAGCCGCCGAGATCGTGGAGACCCTGCAAACAATGCGCAGTGCGGGTTATCAGACCGCGCTGGAGGTCAGTCGCGACTTTCCCCTGTCCGAAGCCTTGCACCACCAGGCCGACATCCTCTCTTTTGACCTTGCCCGGGGGAAACCGGACCCGGCCCTTTTATCCCGGATGGGCCAAACGCCGGCTCAAAAGCTGGTCCGGGGGGTCAAGACCCAGGAGCAGTTCCTGGAAGCCAAGGATTGGGGGTTCGCCCTGTTTCAGGGCCCCTTTTTCAAAGCGCCGGAATACCGGCGCGACCGCCGGCTCGGCTCCAACGAGGTGGCCCGCCTGAACCTCTTTCGCCTCCTCGAAGCCGAAGACCTGGACGTCAAGGTCCTGAGCGCGGCTATAGGCTCCGACGTATCCGTCAGTTTTCGCCTGCTTTCCTACCTGAACAGCGCCTGGTTCGGATTCCGGCACAACATTCAGTCCATCGATCAGGCCATCGTGCTTTTGGGTTGGGTCAAGCTGAAGAGTTGGCTCCGGGCCGTTCTCTTCGTCGACCTGGCCGGCAAGGAGGAGGTCCCCCAAGAATTGGCGGCTCTTTCTCTGCAAAGGGGGAGGTTCCTCGAACTGCTGGGCACCGAGGTGGATTATTGGGGCTTTAATCCCAGCTCCCTGTTTCTTCTGGGTTTGTTCTCGCTTATGGATTCCATCCTCGGAATGTCCATGGAAAAAGTGGTGGAACTGTTGCCGCTGGAGGCCAAATTGAAAGGTGCCCTCCGACATGACCCCAACAATGAGTATCGCTCGCTCTTCGAGTTGTTGGAGTCCCTGGAGGATGGGGATTGGCCGACTCTCGACACCCTGACGCAGCAGCTCGACTGGGCCGGCGGCTTTTTCGCCACCCGCAACCCCTAACCTTTCGGATTGAACCCCGGCAAGGGCGACCGGCTGGTCGCCCGCCTGATCTCCGGAGCTATTTCCCCAAAGGGGGCACCCCCCAAATCTCCCGGGCATACTCCAATACGGCCCGGTCGCTGGAAAACTTACCCATATGGGCCGTATTGAGAATGGCCTTGCGGGTCCACTCTTCCGGATCGTTGAACAGTTCATCCACCAAGCCCTGGGTATCCACATAGCTGCGATAATCCGCCAGAACCAGAAAATAATCCCCATCCCGCAGCAAGGCGTCAAGAATGGGTGCGAACAGGGACGGTTCCCCGGGTGAAAAATAGCCTGAAGCGATCTGGTCAAGGGTCTTTTTAAGCTCCGGGTCGTTTTCGTAAACCTGAACCGGGTTGTACCCCGTTTGCCGTATTCTTTCCACTTCCTCAGCCCGAAGCCCAAAGAGGAAAAAGTTCTCAGGTCCCACCTCCTCCCGGATCTCCACATTGGCCCCGTCGAGGGTGCCGATGGTCAAGGCCCCGTTGAGGGAGAACTTCATGTTTCCGGTGCCGGAGGCCTCCATACCCGCCGTCGATATCTGCTCCGAGAGATCCGCGGCCGGCACAACCTTTTCCGCCTGTGAAATACAATAGTTCGGCAGAAAAAGCAGACGGAGCCGGCCTTTGATGTCGGGGTCGTTATTGACCGCCTCGGCCACGGAATGGAAGAGCTTGATGATCAATTTGGCCCGAAAATAACCCGGGGCGGCCTTGCCGCCCATAAGCACCGTTCGTGGTGTAATCCAACCCCCGGGATCGGCTTTAATCCGGTTATAGCGGGTAATCACATGAAGAATGTTCAGGAGCTGGCGCTTGTATTCGTGCATTCTTTTGAATTGACAATCAAAAAGAGTGCGGGGGTTGATGCCCATCCCCATCTTACGGAGGGCATAACGGGCCAGCCGTTTCTTGTTGTCGAGCTTGGCGCCGGCAAAGGCCTGTCGAAACACCCGGTCTTCGGCCAGGGGCGCCAGCTTTCGCAGTTGGCTCAGATCGCACACCCAGTCCGGGCCGATCGCTTCGGTAATAAGCTGTGACAAAGTGGGGTTGGCTTGCAGCAGCCAGCGGCGGGGTGTAATGCCGTTGGTGATGTTTTTGAATTTACCGGGGTAGAAGTGATGAAAATCGTTGAAGAGATTGTTTTTTAGGATTTCCGTATGGAGGGCGGCCACCCCGTTGACGGCATGGCTGCCCACGATGGCCAGGTGGGCCATGCGGACTCGCCGCTCCGACCCCTCGGCGATGATGGACATGCGTGCCAGACGGGCCCCGTCTCCGGGGTGGCGGGTAGCCACCTCCTCCAGAAAGCGACGGTTGATCTCGTAGATGATTTGCAGATGCCGGGGCAGCAGCCGGCCGATCAAATCCGCGGGCCAGGTTTCCAGGGCCTCGGGCAGCACGGTATGGTTGGTGTAGGCGAAAGTGCGGTTGCAGATTTCCCAGGCCTGTTCCCAGGGAAAACCTTCCCCATCCAGCAAAAGGCGCATCAGTTCGGCGATGGCGATGGCCGGATGGGTGTCGTTCAACTGGACTGCCACGTAGTCGGCGAGGCCGGCCAGGGTCCCGTGCTGTTTTTTATGCCGGCGCAGAATGTCCTGAAAGGTGGCGGCTACCAGGAAATACTGTTGTTTCAAGCGCAGTTCCTTGCCCTGCTCCGGCTGGTCGTTGGGGTAGAGCACCTTGGAAATGTTCTCGCTCATCACCTTGTCGTGCATGGCCCCGGCATAGTCTCCCCGGTTGAAGACGCTCAGGTTGAACTCCCGGCTGGACTGGGCCGCGAACAAGCGCATGTTGGTCACATGGCCGCCGCCGTAGCCCGGGATCAGAATGTCGCAGGGAACGGCCATGACATTTTCGGTGTCCACCCAGCGGTAGCGCAGTTGTCCGGCGTCGTCCCGGTAGGCTTCGCTCCGTCCGAAAAAATGGACCTCGTAGAGGTGTTCCCGGCGGACTATCTCCCAGGGATTACCCTGGCGGCGCCAATTGTCGCAGCTTTCTTCCTGGTAACCGTTGACGATGTTCTGGTAAAAAATCCCGTAGTCGTAGAGGATGCCGTACCCATAGCCCGGGATCTTCAGGCTGGCCAGGGAATCCAGGTAGCAGGAGGCCAGTCGCCCCAGTCCGCCGTTGCCCAGACCGGCGTCCCATTCCACCTCCTCCAGATCCTCCAGGGACAAACCTAGTTTTTCGAGCACCTCCCGGCAGCCTTTTTCCAGGCCCATGCTGGTCAGGTAGTTCA
>JALOOY010000542.1 GCA_025454185.1 Thermodesulfobacteriota bacterium | reverse complement strand
GGTCCACCGGCTTCCCGGCCTGGTTAAGCCTGCTGGCCAGGGTCTGGTCGCCGTAGACCGGCAGCCCATAGCCGTAACCCCCGTCCGTGTAGCCGAGGTGCGAGAGCACGATCAGCACATCGGCGGCTTCCTGGAGTTGGTCATAGTAGTGGAGAATGGCCGACGCCGGGTCTTTGAAGCAGATCCCGGCGACGGCCGAAGATTTGACAATGGCGGCAGTCTCCTGGGTCGTGACCCCGATCACTCCCACCCGCAGGGGCGAGGTTGCCGTGGGAATTTCAAACACCCGGTAGGCGGCCGGGATGAAGGGCGGCCGGTCCCAGCCCGCCATGGCGCAGTCCGGCGCCGTGCCCTGCAGGACGATGTTGGCCGAAAGGAAGGGAAACTCCTTAGTAGCCCCTTGGTAATCGTTATTCCAGGCCTGAGCCGTCCTCTCCCCCAGGACCGCCTGGCCCCAATCGAATTCATGGTTCCCGAAGGTCACGGCATCGTAACCCATGTTCTTGAACACCTGAATGGTCGGATACCCTTTTTCTACATTGGAAAGCAGGGCCCCCTGCATGATGTCCCCCGCGTCCAGGAGGAGCACGCGCTGCCCCAGGGCCTCTTTGGCCGCCCTGATTTGATTGATCTTGGACGCCAGCCGGGCCGCTCCGGGGTTGCTCCCGGAAGGCTCCAGGTTTCCGTGAAAGTCATTGGTATGGAGTACGGTAAATTGGACGATGTCGGCTTGAACGACCGTCCAACCGCTCAGGATCAGGAAGACGCACAACAAAGGTGCACACCACCGGCGTTTGGGCCTCAGCATGGTTTTCCTCCGCAAAAATAATGAATGGTTTCTAAGCGAATTTTCAACCGTTTTAACAGGTGCGGATTGCCAAAACAAGAAAAAAGACGCCGCCGGGAGCAGGCCGGCGGCGTCCGATCGATCAGGTAGAACTGATTAAGTTAGAAAGCTGTCAGGCCTTCTTCAAGGCCTCCAGCACCCGGGCCGGGGTGAGGGGAATGCGCCGGATGCGGGTCCCGTGGCGTTGAAAAAGGCGTTGGCCAGGGCCGGGGCTACCATGACCGTCTCGGCCAGAAAATCGGGCCGGGCCCGGCGCCCCAGCCCGCAGCCCAGGTAGGTAGTGTGAATGTGTACTTTTTCCGGCGGCAGGCCGCTGATTTGGCCCGCCACCATCTGGCAGACCGTCTGGGCCTGGTTGGGGGCCCAGACGTCGCAACGGTCCGGGGTAACCAGGGCGGTGCAGTTCATGGGTTCCATGGTGGCGTGGGCCACGAAGGGGACGAAATAGGCGGCCTCCACCTTTTTGGCCGCCTCCCCCAAGGCCTTCTTGACATCGCCGGTATCCTGTACCTTGGCCCCGGGGTGATCCAGGTCGGCCATCATGGTCTTTTCGATGGCGGCGTTATCCATATCCGGATGGCTGCCCTTGTCCCATTCCACTTTCAAGGCCGCCCGGCCCTTCAGGGCCGCATTGGTAGAAGTGGCGCAGACGGCCACACCCTGGGGGATTTGCAGGATCTTGACCACCCCCGGGACCCGTTCGGCGTCCTTGCCGTCGAAGGAGAGCAATTTGGCTCCAAAGGCCGGCGGCCGGGCAATGACGGCGTAATGCAGGTCCTTCATTTCAACATCCAGGCTGAAGACGGCCTTGCCGCTCACCTTGGCCGGGATGTCCACCCGCGGCATGGGCCTGCCCATATACCGGTATTCCGCTTCGGTCTTCAGCGGCGGGTCCTTGGGCACCTCCAGTTTGGCCGCCTTCTCGCAAAGCTTGCCGTAAGCAAGTTTTTTCTTGCTCTTTTCATGAATAACCTTCCCCTTCTCGGCCCGGCATTCGGATGCCGGGACCTTCCAGGTTTCCGCCGCCGCCTGGATGAGCATGGCCCGGCCGGCGGCCCCGGCCTTGCGCAGCGGTTCGTAAAAACCCCGCACGCTGCCGCTGCCCACGGTGATCTGCATTTTCAGCAGCGGGCTTTTGAACCCGTCCAGGGCGCCCCCCTGTTTCACCCGCACGTCCCTCCAGTCCGCCTCCAGTTCGTCGGCCACAATCATGGCCTGGGCCGTGTGCACCCCCTGCCCCATTTCGGAATTGCCGACGGTAATGGTCACGCGATCGTCGGGGGTGATTTGCAGCCACACATTGGGGCTGAAAGCAGCGCGATCTTTTTTATCCGACGCGTTCAGATTGGGGAATAGAATATTCGGAATTGGGATAGGGGCCGATAAATCCAATCCGTTTGAGCCGCAAAATGAAGGTGCGGCGTTTACAGGGCCGCCAGGGACTCATGATTTTGAACCCGGTTCAGGTCAAAATCATTCAATATGGGCAAGGGGTGACCAAGCTTAAGACCCAGTAGGATCCATTCCTCCAGCGTCGAGCGCAGTTCATACTCGCACTCCCGCAAGGTTTTCCCGAAGGCCACCACTCCCGTGCAGGAAGGAATCTTGCCGGAAAAGGTCCCATCTTCCAGCTTATCATAGACGGCACCGGCCAAGGCGGATTCGATATATCCCGTGAGGATGGTTTTTAACATGGGCGGAATCCCTGATTCACTTGAATACTTGTAGGGTTCGACGACACTGAATAATGGTGGCTTCGCAGAAAGTCCGCAAGGGAGTCATTGCGAGGAGTGAAGCGACGAACAATTCCCAGAAATCAGAGAGTTAGGCTGGGGGATTGCTTCGCTCCGCTCGCAATGACGACTTATTGCGAGTCCATCAATAGTAGTACTCTCTTTTTTTATGTCAAATAAATCAAAACGTCAAATCTTTTTGATTATAGCACCAAGAAGGTTTCGTCGGCCGTGGTCAGCTTCACCACGCCTTCTTCGGTGATCGCCACCGTGTTCTCAAAACCTACTGCCCCGCCCGGCAGCACGATCTTCAACTCCAGGGCCAGGGTCATGCCGGCTCGCAGAGGATAGTCGTGCCCCGGCGCCAGGAAAGGGCGCTCGGGGCTCTCCAGCCCCACGCCGTGGCCGACATAACGGATCTTCCGACCCGGTTGCCCAAGAAAGACTTCCGCGACACCAAGTTCCCGGGCCTTTTCCAGGGAGGGGGCATAGAGGCTCTCGGCCGGGACGCCCGGACGCAGGTGGCGGATGATTTCCGCTTCGATTTCTTTTAGGGCCTCGTAGGCCTCCAGAAACTCCGCTCCCGGTTTTCCGACCGAGTACATGCGGGTCTGGTCCACCTGGTAGCCCGTAAAACAGGTCCCGAAATCGATCAGGATCGGCTCGCCGGCCTGAACCGGGTTTAATCCGGCCCCCAGAGGGAAGGCCGGGCTCAGGCCCACGCCGTTGAAAGGCGCGTCGATGCTGCTGGGCAGGGTCCCCCAGGGGCCGCTGACCACGTGCCAGTTGTAGATTTCGCTGTTGAAACCCCGGCTGCGCAGGATATTCTGATGACCCCGGCGCATGGCCAGGTAATTCATCCAGCCGGCCACCTCGATTTCCGTCAAGCCCGGGCGGATGAAGGCCGTCACCTCCCGGTAGACGTCGGCCGCGATGGCCCCGGCCTTTTTCAGGAGCTCCAATTCATATTCCGATTTGGCCTCCCGCAGGGACCGAAGGGCGGGCCAGATGTCCACCCCCTCCTCGAAAGGCACGACCTTTTGCAGAAAGCGAAAGGTTCCGACGGGTAGGACGTCCAGTTCCAGCCCCAGGCGGGCGGGAATCCGGCAGCCGCATTCCCGCAGCCGGTCACCCAGACCGGCCAGGGAAGGCAGCGGTTCCACCCGGTTCAACGGGCTCTCTTCCCGGGCCCGTTCGAATTCTTTTTTGATCAACAGAACGGCCTCCCCCCGGGCCGGGACAAAGAGAAACCCCTGCTGGGCGGTCCCGGAAAGGTAATAAAGGTCTGTTAATTGATGTATAAGGGCCGCATCGATTTGCTCCTCCGTCAAACGCTCCTGAAAAGCGACCAGACGGTTTTTGATCTCCGCCGCGGGTGTGAAGGCGTCCCGGTAATAGGCTGGAAAGTCCATGCGGTCTTTTTTACCCTTTTTATTTTTTTATTCCAATGGAATAATTGCTTTAAAAAATCTTAGAGTGGTGGTGAAATCGGAGGCTTCGAAGATTCGGGAATTCACCCACCCCCCACCCCCTCCCGGCCAGGGAGGGGGAGCCGAATGGAGGAAAAAATGAAAATCAACAAGCTGGATCACATCTGTATCGCCGTGAAGGATCTCCAAAAGGCCCAAAAAATCTGGGAACCCCTGCTGGGAAAATCCGGGCCGGACGACGCCTATGTGGACGAAGCGGAAAAGATCCGGGTAGCCCGCTACTGGATCGGTGAAATCGGTTTCGAGTTGATGGAATCCACAGCACCCGACGGTGAGGTAACCAAATTCATAGAAAAACGGGGCGAAGGGATCATGCTGCTCAGTTTCAATGTGGACAACACCCGCAAGGCTGTAACGGAGCTTCAGGAAAAGGGCTTCCCTTTCATCCCGGCTCCGAACGGAGCCATCGTCCGTCCCTTCCGGGATTGTGAGTTCGCTTTTATCCACCCCCGGAAACTGAACGGAGTGCTGGCTGAAATCATCGACTATAAGTGGCCGGAATCAAAATAAAAAAATA
>JALOOY010000051.1 GCA_025454185.1 Thermodesulfobacteriota bacterium | reverse complement strand
GGATCGGAGACGGCAACAACGTGGCCCATTCCTGGATGGAGGCCGCCGTCCGATTTCCCTTTTTTCTGAGCCTGGCCTGTCCCCAGGGGTTCGAGCCCCGGGACGAGGTCTGGAAGGCGATTCGGAAGGAGGGGAAGGCCCGGATTTCCCTGACCGACGATCCCCGTGAAGCGATCCGGGGCGCCCAGGTGGTCAATACCGATGTCTGGGCCAGTATGGGCCAGGAGGATCAGGCTGCCGAGCGGATCAAATTTTTCAAGGCCTACCAGGTGAACCAGGAGTTGCTGGCCGCCGCCCAGGCGGAGGCCCTGTTTCTGCACTGCCTTCCGGCCCACCGCGGGGAGGAGGTTACCGAGGAAGTCCTGGAAGGGCCGCAGTCGGTCGTTTTCGACCAGGCCGAAAACAAGCTCTACGTGCACCAGGCCCTGCTGGAATTCATCTTGAAAGGGAGCATGGCATGACAATAGTACTGGCTTATTCCGGAGGTCTGGACACCTCCGTGATTTTAACCTGGCTCAAAGAAACCTATCAAGCGGAGGTGGTGGCCTTTTCCGCCGATCTCGGGCAGGAAGAAGACTGGGAGGCCGTGCGGCGCAAGGCCCTGGCCACCGGGGCCTCCCAGGTAGTGATCAAGGATTTGAAGGAGGAATTCGTCACCGAATATGTCTTCCCGGCCTTCCGGGCCAACGCCGCCTATGAACAGTCCTACCTGATGGGGACTTCGCTGGCCCGGCCCATCATCGCCAAGCACCAGGTCCTGGTAGCCGAGGAGACCGGGGCCGGAGCCGTGAGCCACGGCGCCACCGGCAAGGGCAACGACCAGGTCCGTTTCGAATTGACCTACATGGCCCTGAACCCCGGATTGAAAATCATCGCTCCCTGGCGGGACTGGGACCTGACTTCGCGGACGGCCCTGATCGATTATGCCCGGGATCACGGGATCCCCATCCCGGTCACTCCGGCCCGGCCGTACAGTTCGGATGCCAACCTGCTCCACATCAGCTACGAGGGCGGTATCCTGGAAGACCCCTGGCGTGAACCGCCGGAGGACATGTACCAGATGACCGCGGCACCGGAAAAGGCCCCGGACCGGCCGGAAACCGTCGAAATCGCCTTCGCGCAGGGCGACCCGGTGGCGGTCAACGGGGAGCCGTTGTCGCCGGCGGCCTTGTTGGCCCGTTTGAACGAAATCGGCGGACGCCACAGCGTGGGCCGGGTGGACCTGGTGGAAAACCGCTACGTGGGCATGAAGTGCCGGGGGGTCTACGAGACCCCGGGCGGGACGTTGATCCAGACGGCGCACCGGGCCTTGGAGTCGCTGACCCTGGACCGGGAAGTCATGCATTTGCGGGATTCCCTGATCCCCCGTTATGCCGAACTGGTCTACTACGGCTACTGGTTTTCTCCTGAACGGGAATTGCTCCAGAAGCTGATCGATGAATCCCAGCAGCGGGTTTCGGGCCTGGCCCGCTTGAAACTCTACAAGAGCGGGGTACAGGTGACGGGCCGAAAATCGGACCATTCCCTGTACCGGGAAGACTTCGCCACCTTTGAAACGGACCAGGTTTACCGGCAGAAGGATGCGGAAGGGTTCATCCGCTTAAACGGGCTGCGGCTGCGGATCCGGCATATGGTGAATAAGGGGTAAGAAGCGTTGCTGGTTACTGGTTACTGGTTGCTGGTCAAAAAAACGATCCAATACAGAAGTTGCCCCGACAGCCCATGAAAAAACAAGAACAGACTCCAAAGACGAAAGCGGACAAGCCCCAAGAGGTCAAGCCCTGGGGCGGGCGGTTTTCGCAGGCGACCGATCCGGAGGTGGAGGCCTTTACGGCTTCCATCCCTTTCGATTTCCGTCTGCTGCCCTATGATATCGCGGGCAGCCAGGCCCATGCCCGGATGCTGACCCGCCAGGGGATCTTGAACAAAGCCGAGGGGCGTTTGATTCAAAAAGGCCTCCAGGAGATCCTCGGGGAATGGGAACAGGGGCGGCTCACTTTTACCCTGGCCGATGAAGATGTGCACATGCTGGTGGAAAAAAGGCTGCGGGAAAAGATCGGTCCGGCGGGCGGCAAGCTCCACACGGCCCGGAGCCGGAACGACCAGGTGGCCCTGGACCTGCGCCTTTTTTTGCGGGACCAGGTCCGACAGCTCGGTGGGGAACTGAAGGCCCTGCAGGAAAATCTGCTGGCCACGGCCAAAAAATACGGTCAGGCCGTGCTGCCCGGGTACACGCACCTGCAGCGGGCCCAGCCGGTCCTGTTGGCCCACCACCTGCTGGCCTATCTGGAGATGTTCTGCCGGGACCAGGAACGGCTGGCCGAGTCCTGGAGGCGTATCAATATCCTGCCCCTGGGCAGCGCGGCCCTGGCCGGGACCACGTTCCCTATCGACCGCAGGGCCGTGGCCGCGGACCTGGGGTTCAGCGGGATCGCGGCGAACAGCATGGACGCGGTCAGCGACCGGGATTTCGTTCTCGATTGTCTCTCCGCCGGGTCGATCCTGATGATGCATTTCTCCCGTCTGGCCGAAGACCTGATCCTCTGGTCCAGTTCGGAATTCGACTTCATTGCCATCGACGACGCCTTCTGCACGGGCAGCAGCATTATGCCCCAGAAGAAAAATCCGGACGTGGCTGAACTGGTGCGGGGCAAGACCGGCCGGGTCTACGGCCATCTGGTGGGCGTGCTGACCCTGATGAAGGGGCTGCCCATGACCTACAACCGGGACCTGCAGGAGGACAAGGAAGCGGTCTTCGACGCCTTGGATACGGTCCGGCAGTCCACCCGCCTCCTGGCCCGTATGATCTCCCGGATTACCTTCAAGACCGAACGGATGCTGGAGGCCACGACGGCCGGATATCTGCTGGCTACCGACCTGGCCGATTATTTAACCACCAAAGGACTCGATTTTCGAACGGCTCATGGGGTCGTGGGGGAAATCGTGGCCCGGGCTATCGCCGAGGGAAAAGAACTGGAGGCGCTGCCCCTGGCCTGGCTGCGGGCAGTCCATCCGGCCTTCGGACCGGATGTATCCCGCTGGCTGGATCTGAGGGCCTCGCTGACCCGCCGGCATTCCATAGGGGGAACGGCCCCCGGTCGGGTTCGTAGAGCCCTGCACGCCCTGGAGAAGAAAATATGCCGCACCGCTTATCCTTTTTGAAGACGACCCTCTGGATCCTGACCGGTCTGTTTTTGGCCGGCCTGCCTGCCGCCTGCGGTAAAAAAGCCAATCCCGTGGTTCCGGTGAAACTGGTCCCCCAGACCGTAAACGACCTGGCTTACGGCGTACAAGGGGCTGCGCTGGTCTTGACCTGGACTCCCATCAAGACCCATACGGACGGAAGCCCGCTGACCGACCTGAAAGGCTACAGCGTGCAACGGGGGGAATTTCCCCTGAAGGACTATTGCGCTACCTGCCCGGACCAATTCCAGGACCGGCTTTGGCTGGATCCGCAAGGACCGGAATTGCCGGGCATCCGGATGGAGGCCGATCGGATTGCCCTGACCTATGATCAACTCCGCCCCGGGAACGTTTATTTGTTTCAGGTAAGGGCCGTCAATAAACAGGGGATCGCGGGCGAGGCCTCGAAAACCCTGAAAGTGACCTGGGACATCCCCTTGGGGCCGCCGGTTTTGACCGGACTGAAGCTGCGCAGCGAAGGGGTGGAGGTGCGCTGGGAGGCCCCGAAAACGCTGGTGGATGGTTCGCCGGCCCCGGCCCCGGCCGGGTACCTGGTCTTCCGCCAGGCCCCAGGCGGTTCCTGGGAGCGGATTACCGGGGAGCCGGTCAAGGAGCCGCCCTGGGTCGATGCCCAGGTCCAGGAAGGGCTTTCCTATGCCTATCAGGTGAAGGCCCTGCGCTCGACCAACGGCCACCTGCTCGAAAGCGCCGGCTCCGCGGAAAACCAGGTCCTCTTTAAGCGGGTCGTACCCCCGCCGGTTGTTCAGGAACTGCTGGCGGTGACGACGCCCCAGGCCGTGCAGCTCCGCTGGCAGGGCTTGACCGGCCAGCCGGTTCAGGGTTACCACGTCTATCGGCGGACAACCCGGGAGAAGACCCCCCAAAAACTGACTCGGGAACCGTTGGCGACCACCTTGTTCGAGGACCGCCAGATCCAGCCCGGGGCAGCCTATTATTATTCGGTGAGCGCCGTGGGTCCGGCCCCCCATTTTGCGGAAGGGGAAAGGTCCCAGGAGACGGCGATTACGTATAATCCGTAAAGGGAGCGTTCCTGATGCATCATTTCAAGTATCACCAGGGAATCCTTCAGGCCGAGGCCGTGCCCGTCCCGCGCATCGCCGAGGCGGTGGGGACCCCTTTTTACCTATACAGCCTGGCCACCCTGGAGCATCATTATCAGGCCTTTGACCAAGCCTTCGGCCGCGTACCGCACCTGACCTGCTTTGCCTTGAAGGCCAATCCCAACCTGGCTGTTCTGCGCATCTTTGCGCGAATGGGGGCCGGGGCCGATATCGTATCCGGCGGCGAATTGTACCGGGCCCTCAAGGCCGGCATAGCGCCGGAAAGGATCGTCTATTCCGGCGTGGGAAAAAAGACCGAGGAGATCGAGTTCGCCCTGAAAAAAAAGATCTTCATGCTGAACGTCGAATCGCCGGAAGAAATGCGGCTCATCGACCAAGTCGCCGGCCGTTTGAAAAAAAAGGCCCCGGTGGCCATTCGGGTGAATCCCGACATTGACGCCAAGACCCATCCCTATATCTCCACCGGCCTGAAAAAAAACAAATTCGGCATCAATATCCGGGAGTCGCTCGAGGAATACCGGCTGGCCCGGGACCTGCCGCATGTGCAGATCAAGGGCGTGGACTGTCATATCGGCTCCCAACTGCTCCTGACCGGGCCGTTTCTGGAGGCCGTGGAAAAGCTCAAAAAGCTGGTGACGGCTTTGGAGGCTTTGGGCCTGACCATCAGCGTGCTGGATTTGGGCGGCGGTCTGGGGATCACTTACCATGAGGAAGAGCCCCCCCGGCCCCGCGAATACGCCCGGGCCATCATCCAGGCCCTGGGCCGGGAATCCCGCACCATCATCCTGGAGCCGGGACGGGTCCTGGTCGGCAATGCCGGCATTCTCGTGACCAAGGTCCTCTATGTAAAAAGAGGGGAGGAAAAAAATTTCATCATCGTGGACGCGGGGATGAACGATCTGCTGCGACCTTCCCTCTACGGTTCTTTTCACGGCCTGCTCCCGGTGGCGAAAAAAAAGGCCCCGGCGATTCAGGCCGATGTGGTAGGACCGATCTGCGAAAGCGGAGATTTTCTGGCCAAGGATCGCACCCTGCCCCTGCCGCAGGCCGGGGATCTCCTGGCTGTCATGAGTGCCGGGGCTTACGGGTTTTCCATGTCGAGCAATTACAATGCCCGGCCCCGAGCCGCCGAGGTGCTCAGCCGTGGCCGGGAATTCGATATTATTCGGAAGCGGGAGACCTACGCCGATTTGGTGGCCCTGGAGCGGATCCCGGCTTTTTTGCGGGGAAAACCGAAAGAACGTAACCTATGAATGGTTCAGCGACCTTAAAAATCGTCAAAATGAGCGGCTCGGGGAATGATTTTATCCTCGTGGATAATCGCCTCCAGACCTATTCCGACACCGCCATGATCCGGCTGACGCGACTGCTGTGCCGGCGGGGCCTCTCCGTAGGCGCCGACGGCCTGATCTTCATCGGACCTTCCGATCGCTACGACTTCAAGTGGCGTTTTTTTAATGCCGACGGCAGCGAGGCCGAGATGTGCGGCAACGGCGGCCGTTGCGCGGCCCGTTTTGCCCAGATGCTCGGGCTGGCCGGCGAGGAAATGACCTTCGAGACCATCGCCGGACCCATTCAGGCCCGGGTAGCCGGACGGGTGGTCAAATTGCAGCTCACCCCGCCCCGGGACCTGCGCCTGGACCAGGAAGTCCCGGGGGGGGCTCTCCCCTATAAGGTCGATTTCATCAATACCGGCGTGCCCCACGCCGTCCTCTGGGTGGACGATCCGGAGCAGGTGGACGTGGTCGGTCTGGGAGCGGCCATCCGTTTTCATCCGGCTTTCCAGCCGGCCGGCACCAACGTAGACTTCGCGCGGCTGGAAAATGATCGGACCTTGACCCTGCGCACCTATGAGCGCGGGGTGGAGGCCGAAACCCTGGCCTGCGGTACCGGGGCTGTGGCCTCGGCCGCCATCGCCGTCTTGAAAGGAAAATCCCGGTCCCCGGTGCCGGTCAGGACCCGCGGCGGCGAGATCCTGGTGGTGCACCTGGAGGGGCAGGGGCCGGACGGATTTGCCGCCGTGTTTCTGGAAGGAATGGTAACCCTGGTCTTTCAGGGAGAAGTCTGCAGCGAGGCACTGGAGTAAGAGGAGGAGGGGAATATGATCAAGACCATCGTCGCCGGGGCCGGCGGCAGAATGGGCGGAAGGATCATTCGACTGATCCAGGAGAGCCCGGAGTTGACCATTGCCGGGGCCTTGGAGCAAGCGGGGCATCCGGCGGTGGGCCGCGACCTGGGCGAATGGCTGGGGACCGGCCCTCTGGGCCTGTCCATCGGGGCCGATCTGCAAGCCCTGCTGCCGCAGGGGCAGGTCATCATCGATTTTACTTTTCATAGCGCTTCGCTGGAAAACCTGCGTCTGGCCGCCCGGGCTCGAACCCCCATCGTGATCGGCAGCACCGGTTTCAGCGCCGCCGAAATGGCCGAGGTCGGGAAGCTGAGCCGGGAAGTCCCCTGCGTGCTGGCCCCCAACATGAGCGTTGGCGTCAACGCCCTGTTCAAGATCGTGGGAGAAGTGGCCCGTATCCTGGGGGCAGGCTACGACATCGAGATCCTGGAGACCCATCACAAGATGAAAAAGGATGCCCCCAGCGGCACGGCCCTGAAACTGGCCCAGGTGCTGGCCCAGGCCCGCTCCCTGGACCTGGAAAAGGCTGCCGTGTACGAGCGTAAAGGGATCATCGGGGAGCGGCGGGCGGACGAAATCGGGATCCAGACCTTTCGGGCCGGTGACATCGTGGGGGAGCATACCATCCTCTTCGGGGGCATGGGGGAACGGATCGAAATCACCCATCGGGCCCACAGCCGGGACACCTTTGCCCGGGGGGCGTTACGGGCCGCAGTCTGGCTAATGGATCAGGCCCCGGGATTGTACGACATGCAGGATGTGCTGGGATTAAAAGGATGAACATCGAACGTTCAACATCGAAAATCGAATGAGAACGAGAATAAAACCTATTATGGGCCTTAGAACTTGTTTTGGGTCGTCATGCCGGACCGGCTAAGGGATTCTTAAAATCATGCCGATATTTGTACGATATTATTTATCCGGCCGTGACTATTACGGTCTCTTAGCCGGCGAGGACCGGATCGAAAGAATTTCCGGCAGCCCTTTTGACGGCTTTCAGCCAACCGGGGAAGCATTGACCCTGGCCGCCGTTCAAATCCTGCCTCCCTGTCGGCCTACCAAAGTGATCGCCGTGGGCTTGAATTACCGGGACCATGCCCGGGAATTCAACCTGAAGGTCCCGGATGAGCCCCTGATTTTTATGAAGCCGCCCTCATCACTATTGGGGGCCGGAGAGGCGATAATTGCCCCCACCATGAGCAGGCGGGTGGATTTTGAAGCCGAACTGGGTGTGGTCATCGGCCGGACCTGCCGCCGGGTGACCCGGGAGCAGGCCCGCGGATACATCCTGGGTTATACCTGTGTGAACGATATAACGGCCCGGGACTTGCAGGAAAAAGACGGGCAGTGGACCCGGGCCAAAGGCTTCGACACCTTTTGTCCGGTCGGTCCTTTTCTGGTCACGGACATCGCGCCCGACGATCTGGCCGTGCAATCCTTTCTGAACGGGGAACCACGGCAGTCTTCCCGGACCCGGGAGTTGATTTTTTCCGTGGAAGAACTGGTTTCTTTTATTTCCCGGATCATGACCCTGGTCCCCGGGGATATCATTTCCACCGGCACCCCCTCGGGGGTGGGACCCATGCAGCCGGGAGACACCATTGAAGTAAGGGTAGAGCAGGTAGGGAGGCTGATCAATACGGTGGTAGGGGAATGAGGACCAAGAACGAAAAGACATCAATAATTAATAATCAATTGTTAATTATTAATTGTTAATTTGAAAGACAAGGGAGAACGAAAACCAAATGGATTGGATAACCAAGGCCGAGCGGCTGCAGCAGTTGCCGCCCTATTTGTTCATGGAGATAGACCGGCTGAAAGCCGAGGTCCAGGCCCGGGGCGTG
>JALOOY010000050.1 GCA_025454185.1 Thermodesulfobacteriota bacterium | reverse complement strand
GCGGGGCTGTGCTACATAGCTAAATTCGATGTTGGACGTTCGAAGTTCGATGGTGAACGTTCGTCTTTTTTATAGGCCAAGGTTCCTGCGTCACCGGGAGATTTTTTAATCCGCCAGATCGGAAACATCCTCCGCCCCGGCCTTCTTGACCCCAAAATCCGCCAGACTCTTTTTTATTTCCACCGGGGGAACATATTTCTTGACCAGATCGAGGGTATTGCCCACCTGCAGTTGATCGAACAGAAACCCGAACTTTTCCTCCAGAGCGGCCCCCAGCGCGGTCCGGATTTCTTCCGGCAGGTTCCACAGGTCGGCCTTGAAAGGGCCCAGGCCTTTCTTGCGGGTGCTGTAGAGAAACTGTTCTTCGGTTTTGCCGGACTTCCATTCATCGGCATGTTTTTCTTTCAGGTAGTCGTACATGCGCCGACGCAGGTCCGCCGGAAAGCGCTCGTGGTCGTAGATGATGTTTTGAAAGCCCGTGGCCAGGTGCACCTCGATGGCCTCGTGGGTCACAAACTGGTGAAAGGCCTCAGCGGGCAGGGTGGAAGCCCCGTGCTGCACCGTGCCTCCCAGGCCGTAGCTGCGGCGGCTGATCTCGGACAAGGTTTTCAAAACGTTGAAATCGATGGCCACCTGGGCCAGGGACCCGTCGGGCAGGACCACGCCGCCGTGGCTGGTGCCGGTCTGGATGCTGATCTTGGACAACCCCGGCAGCCCGGCGGACAGGGCCCGTTGGTAGCCGTCCATGAAGGCCCGCAGTTCGGTCTCATCGCTGTTCTTGCCGCCCACCTCCCCGATCTCGCCCCCCACGGAGACGGTGACCCCGGCCGGCTGGTGCCTGCGGATGAAGGCGGTAAAATGGGCGCACTGTTCGCAGTTGACCCGCTGCTGCTCCTCGATCGTGGGTTGACTCAAATCCACCAGGGTAGAGGTGTCGATGTCGATATTATAGAAACCCGCCTGCATGGCCTCCAGAATCAGCGTTTCGATGGCCCGGATTTCCCCGTCCGGCTCGGCCTTGTACTTCTTGCCGCTCACCTGAAAATGGTCCCCCTGCACGAAAAGGGGTCCCTGGTAGCCCTCCTTGATGGCCGCCGCCAGCACCGTGGTAAAATACTCCTGGGGCCGCTGGTCGGTGTAGCCGATNNNGTCCCCCTGCACGAAAAGGGGTCCCTGGTAGCCCTCCTTGATGGCCGCCGCCAGCACCGTGGTAAAATACTCCTGGGGCCGCTGGTCGGTGTAGCCGATTTCCGAGCGGGCGATTTCAAAGATCAACGCGCCGACCTTCCGTGGAATGGCCGCCCGGAAAACGGCCCGGGCGCTGTCATAGGCCATGGCCCGCAGGTTGATGGCCGGCACCGTAAAACGTTCCGTAATATCCCCCCGGCCCTTGGCCAGGTAAAATTCCTGAATCGAGGCCGGATATATTCCCATCTGTCGGCCTATTTCCCAGATCAGCCAGCGGCCAAGGGCCTTTTGTTCCGTATCCCCGAAAACAGCCCAATGAACCAGATGGTCAATACCTTCGTCCTGTAACTTTTTAGGGTCCAAATTGGCTATCCCACCCTCTGGATCGACCTGCACGAAATCCTTCAATGCTTCTAAAGTCTCGGTTTTCATAATCTTCCTCCCCAATTACAGGTCCTATTCTGTGATTTGGTTTGAAACAAGGCTTGACAAGACTATACCAAAAACATTAACGAAAGTCATAAACAAGCCAAAAAAATTTCAACTATTTTGGGCTTAGTAATAAATAACACATCGGAACTTACGGGAGATGAATTATGTCTGAAAGAGAAGTGGTTATCGTCAGCGCGGTGCGCACGCCCTTCAGTAAATTTGGGGGAGCGCTCAAGGATTTTCGGAGCATCGACCTGGGTGCCCTGGTCATGCGGGAATGCCTGAGCCGGGTTACCGTTGCCCCGGCGGAAGTGCAGGAAGTCAACTACGGCCTTTCGGTGATCCTGGAAGCCGGTCTCGAGACCGACGTCCCGGGCCGGCAGGCCACTTTGTTCGCCGGCTTTCCGCCGGAGAATATCTCCCTGACCGTCAACCGGGCCTGCTGCTCTTCCTTGTCGGCCCTGCGGTTGGGCTACCGGGCCATCCGGGCCGGCGAAATCGACGTGGCCCTGGCCGTGGGATCCGACAATATGGGTCGGGCTCCCCTTTTGGCCCCCAATATCCGCTGGGGTTCCCGCCTGGGCCACGTGGTCCTGAAAGACCCCCTTTTCGAATTGGGCTATCCGGATTTCGCCCCCCTGGCCCGGGACGCCGGCGAGGTGGCTATGGAATACGGGGTGACGCGGGAAGAACAAGATGCTTGGGCTTTGAGAAGCCATCGCTGTTATTTTCGAGCTTTGCAACAGGGAAAATTCCAGGTGGGCGAGGAGTTGCTGGCTGTCGCAGTCCCTCAAAAGAAAGGCGGTCCCCTGTCCTTTGATAGAGACGAATCCCCCCGTGAGGAGGTGTCCCTCGAACAACTGGCCAAGCTGCCGACCATTTACGGTAGCCCCACCGTCACGGCCGGCAACGCCCCCGGCCTCAGCACCGGCGCCACGGCTGTTCTCCTCATGAGCGCCGACCAGGCCCGTGAAAAGGGCCTGCACCCTTTGGCCACCATCCTGGCTTCTGTGGCCACAGCCACGGATGCCCGCTACATCGCCTCCATCCCGGCCCCCACCATCACCAAGGCCCTGGAAAAGGCCAACCGGACTCTGTCCGAAATGGACCTCCTCGAGATCAACGAGGCCTTTGCCGCCATGCCCCTGGTGAGCGCCAAGATCCTGGCTGAAGGCGATGCCGGCCGGCGGCAGTCCCTCCTGGAAAAGACCAACGTCAACGGCGGGGCCATTGCCATTGGCCACCCGGTGGGGGCCAGTGCGCTGCGTATCGCCATGACCCTGATGTACGAATTGCGACGGCGCGGCGGCGGCTCCGGGGTGGCGGCTATCTGCGGCGGCCTGGCCCAGGGGGAAGGCCTGGTACTGCAAGTAAAATGAATTGACGAATCCCTCTGTAATTTTCTATTATCAGGATGATCATTTCTGAAAGCGAAAGGAGAAGCACATTTTGAAAGATCCCAATGATGTAGTCATCGTCGCCGCGGCCCGGACCCCCATCGGCAAATTCGGGGAGGCTTTCCGCACCCTGCGGGCCTATGAACTGGCCGCCACAGTCATTCAGGAAGTTCTGCGCCGCTCCGGTCTGGAAGCGGGCCTGCTGGACGACCTCATTTTAGGGGACTGCTGTCAGTGTCCCGACGAAGCCAACACGGCCCGTACCGCGGCCCTCAAGGCCGGCATCCCGGTGGAAGTCCCGGCCGTCACCATCCAGCGGCAGTGCTCCTCGGCCATGGCCGCCCTGGCCTTCGGCGCCCAGGCCATCAAGGCGGGCGACGCCCAGGTCATCCTGGCCGGTGGGGTCGAATCCATGAGCAGTGCCCCCTACGTCTTGAAAACCGCCCGCTGGGGCCAGCGGCTGACCCACGGTGAGATGACCGACGCCATGTGGGAAATGCTCCACTCCGGGAGCAACCTGCTGGAGAAAAAGGGCTATATCATGGGCCAGACGGCGGAAAACCTGGCGGAAAAATACAATATTTCCCGTCAGGACCAGGATATCGTGGCCCTGCGCAGCCACAACAACGCGGAAGCCGCCATCAAGGGGGGTAAATTCAAGGAGGAGATCGTCCCGGTGTCTATCCCTCAGAAAAAGGGCGATCCCAAAATCGTGGACACCGACGAACACGTCCGGTTCGGCTTGACCATGGCCGACCTGGACCGCCTGAACCCGGCTTTCAAGAAGGACGGTACGGTCACCGCCGGCAACGCCTCCGGCCTCAATGACGGGGCCGCCGCCGTGATCATCACCTCACGCCGAAAGGCCCAGGAAATGAACCTGCCCGTCCTGGCCCGGATCGTGGCCCAGGCCGCCGCCGGGGTGGATCCCAAATACATGGGCTACGGTCCGGTCCCGGCCACCGAGAAGTGTCTAAAAAAGGCCGGCCTGGACCTGTCGGCCATCCAGCTCATCGAAGTGAACGAGGCCTTTGCCGCCCAGTACATCGCCTGCGAACGGGGACTGGGACTCAACCGGGACATCACCAATGTCAACGGCAGCGGCATCGGCCTGGGCCATCCGGTGGGGGCCACCGGGGTGCGGATCGTCATCTCCCTGTTGTACGAAATGATGCGCCGCAACCTGTCCCTCGGTCTGGCTACCCTGTGCGTGGGCGGTGGGATGGGTTTTACGACCATTATTGAACGAGATTAAACAAACGCCTATCTCGGACCCGGCATCCCCCTTTCCCCGTGAAACCGGGGATGTCGGCGCCCCCCCTTTTTATCTGAACCCCGGGCATCCGCTTTTCTCGTACCTAATTCACGTCGTCTACCCGCAAATAGGCGCCTGTCCCGCCCGGCCCCGCTTTATCGTGCAGCGCTTGCGCAAGAACGCTTCGGTCTACCGGTTGACCGAGGAAGCTTCGGCCATCAGCGTCATCGGCAAAGGTACTTTCCTGCCCGGACATCGGCTTCGTCAAAAACTGGCCTGGCTGGGACAGGAATACCGTAATCTACAATTATTGCGGGGGATCGGGTTCGATGCCCCACCCCATCGGGTCGCCCATCCCCTGGGGGACCAGAATTTTTTGTTCCTGGGGCTTTTTCAGCAATGGGAAAGGGGAAATTCCCTGGATTACTATTTCCAGAAAGCCATTTGTCAGGAAGAGCACGAATCCCTTTTTTACAGGCTGGAAACCTTGGCCTCTTTCCTGGCCCGGCTTCACCAAAAAACCTTGACCGGCCGGCGGATGGATTGGACGCCCCTCGAGGTTTATTATCACAAAGTATTATCGCAGTTACGCGCTGACGGTTTGCTTCCCGACGAACAACTTTATGATTTTTGCCACTGGATCTCTCGCTGGCTGGATCGGCTGGGGGGCTTCCCGACAGGGCAGGTCCTGGTTCATGGGGATGCCACGCCGACCAATTTCCTGTTTCCCTCGGAAAAGGAAGTGGTGGCACTGGATCTGGAACGGATGAAGCCCAGTGCCCGGGTCTGGGACCTGGGCCTGGTGTGCGGAGAAATCAAACACGCCTTCTTGTGGCGCAGGCGGGACGGCCCCGGCGCCGAGCCCTTCATCGGCTATTTTTTACAGAGTTATGCCTCTTTTTTTGACGATTCCTGTCAAATATTTGAACGGATTTGCCGGTTGCTCCCTTTTGTCATGGCCGTAACGGAACTGCGCATCGCCCGAAACCGCTACCTGGACCTTCCTTATCGGCTTTTCTTGATTCAAGAAGCGGCAGCCTGCCTGGCCAGCGGCTGTCCCCCCAGCGGAAGTCTATAAGGCGAAAAAAGGAAATAAAAGGGTGGGCGTCTATCTGCAGGCCGTAAGACGTGGATTAATCCGTTAAATTTTTTAGAGTCTCCAACTCGGAATTTTCCACAATAAACAGCCGGCGGGCCACGACAAAATTCCTATTATAATACTGGGAATCGATCAGGTTGGTAATAATGACCCCTTTGCGGCTGGAGGAATGGATCATGCGGCCTTCACCGATATACATCCCCGTATGCCCGATCTGTTGTCCTCTATTTCTTTTAAAAAACAGCAAATCTCCGATCCGCAGCCGGCTCAAATCCCAATCGGTGGTAACCAGGGCCCCCATCTTGGCCTGTTCCCGGCTGGAATGAGGCAAGTTCAGCGTCAAAGACTGATAGACTTTCTTCATGAAGCCCGAACAGTCTATGCCTTCCTGCCCATACCCCCCCAGACGATAGGCGGTGCCCAGAAGCTGTTTGGACAACTTGACCAGAAGCTGGGAAAATCCCGGCAGGGCCTCCGGTTCCTGAGCCGGATATTCCTCCACGGCGAAACCTTCCTGAAATATCGGTTTCTTGATTAAGCTGAGAGAATCCTGTTCCCGGTCGAGCTTAGAGGAGGATTCCAGGGGCTCGATAAGGAACTTCCCGTTATCCAGCGGGGTCACCTTCAGTAAAGGATGACCCGGGTTGGGGGCCTGGGGGGTATCCTGGGCCAGGTGTTGGGAACGTTTATGGCGGGCCTTAGACGATTTTTTGCTTTTGGTGTCTGTTTTTGCCTGTTTCTTAACGGTGGGTTTATTGGCTTTTTTATTTTTTTCGATTCCGGTTTTTTTCTTGGAAACGGATTTAGAAGCAGCGCTGAGACTCGCAACCGGAAAGGTCATCATCAGGACTATGGTAATAAAGACTACCCATCTTCTTATCATAGTTCTTTCCCTTTGGCGGATTTTGTTTTAGTGGAAAAATTCATATCCCAAATATGATTTTTTGTCAAACCTTATTTGTTCTTGAAATTACTCTGTTATTTTATGCAAAAATCATTCCCGCCCCTTGCGGCGTCTCTTGGCCCGGCACTCGGCTCATGACCCACCGCATATGGTGGTTTCCCTTCAGAAGGACACCATAAAAATGACGCCCTTCCGATTTTCTTCCCCTGCGCGCCCCCGGGGCTTTTTTCCGCAGGGAAAAAATTTCAGGCCACCTCCTGCTCGGATTTCAAATCCCGGGTCATCAAATCCCGGACCGCCCGGCGGGGGTTCTGCTTCTCGTACAGGATGCCGTAAACCTGGGTGATGATCGGCATTTCCAGTCTTTCCCGCAGGGCCAGTTGATAGGCGGCCCGGGTCGTTTTTACCCCTTCGGCCACGGTTATTACATTGGACAGAATATCGGTCAGTTTTTCGCCCTTTCCCAGACGCAAGCCGACGGAACGGTTGCGGCTCAGATCACCCGTACAGGTCAACACCAGATCACCGATGCCCGCCAACCCGAAAAAAGTGGCCGGTTTGGCCCCCAATTTGACCCCTAAACGGCTTATCTCAGCCAACCCTCTGGTGATGAGGGCCGCCCGGCTATTGTGTCCCAGGCCCAGCCCGTCCGAGATTCCGGCAGCCAGGGCAATCACATTCTTCAAGGCCCCGCCCAGTTCGATCCCCGTCAAGTCCGGGTTGGTGTAGACCCGAAAATAGCTGTTGGCAAACATCTTCTGGACCCTTTGGGCGGCCTCGCGGGTCCCCGCTCCCAGGGCCACCGCCGCCGGGAGTTCCCGGGCCACTTCCTTGGCGAAGCTGGGGCCGGACAGGGCGCCCACGTGAGGATAATAGGCCTCCCCCAGGGTTTCCCGCAGGATTCCGGTCATGGTAATCAAGCTGTCGTTTTCAATGCCCTTGGTGGCGCTGATCCACAAACACCCCTTTTTGACCAGGGACAGATGGGGCAGCATCTGCTGGATAATGTCCCGGAAAACGTGGGAGGGGACGGCCAGAAGCAGGAGTTCCTTATCCTGCAGGGCCTCCTTTAGTGCGGTGACGGGTTCAATGGTCGCCGGCAGGAGGACTCCCGGCAGAAAATTGCGATTTTCCCGCTCCACCCGTATTTGCTCGGCCGTTTCCGCTTCCAAACACCAGAGCTGAACCGGAAAACCGTTGCCGGCCAGCACGCGGGCCAGGGTCGTCCCCCAGCTCCCGGCACCGATGACGGCCACGGCCCCTTTTTTTCGAGACCCGGCGGTCATCAGGCTTCTTCCTTTTGAATAGCCCTGGCCACGCCCACCACCTTTTCCTGTTCTTCCAGGTTGATGAGCCGCACCCCCTGGGTATTGCGGCCGATAATGGAAATATCGTTCACCCGCAGGCGGATGATCTTGCCCCCGTCGGTGATGATCATCAGGTCGTCTTCATCGGTGACGGGCAGGACACCCACCACCGGACCGTTCCTTTCGGTGGTCTTCATGGTGATGATGCCTTTTCCGCCCCGGGCCTGCTTCCGGTATTCTTCGGTCTGGGTCCTTTTACCGAAGCCGTTTTCGGTGACCGTGAGCAGGGTCCCTTCCCGGGCCAGCACGGCGGTGCCCACGACAAAATCATCCTCTTTCAACTGGATCCCACGCACGCCCTGGGCCAGGCGGCCCATTTCCCGTACTTCCCCTTCGTGAAAACGGATAGACAGGCCGCTGCGGGTGCCCAACAGGATTTCCTGTTTTCCCGTGGTCAACTCGGCGGCGATGACTTCGTCCCCGGCGCCGATGGTTGTGGCAATGATACCCCCGGAACGGGGGCGGCTGAAGGCCATCAGATCGGTTTTCTTGACCAGTCCCCGGCGGGTGACCATGAAGATGAATTTACCTTCCTCGAAACTACGGACCGGCAGCGTAGTGGCCACTTTTTCCAGGGGCTGGAGGTTGAGCAGATTGACCAGGGCCTTGCCCCGAGCCTGGCGTCCGGCTTGGGGGATCTCGTGGACTTTCAGCCAGTACAACCGGCCCTGATTGGTCAGGAACAGGAAATGATCATGGGTGGAGGCCACGAAGAGGTGCTCCACGAAATCGTCCTCTTTGGTCTCCATACCGGTGATCCCCTTGCCGCCCCGGTGCTGGCTGCGGTAGAGGCTGACCGGATTACGTTTGATATAGCCGGCATGGGAAATGGTGACCGCCATGTCCTCTTCCACGATCAGGTCTTCCAGTTTGATCTCGGTGGTATCTTCGATGATCTCGGTCCGCCGGGGATCGCCGAACTTTTTCTGCAACTCCGTCAGTTCGTCGCGGATGATGTCTCGGATCAGGGCCTCGCTGGCCAGGATGGCCCGCAGCCGCTCGATCGTTTTCAAAATCTCCCGGAAGTCCTGCTGGATCTTTTCCCGTTCCAGATTGGTCAGGCGCTGCAGGCGCATTTCCAGGATGGCCTGGGCCTGGATCTCGGAGAAGCTGAAGCGGCGGATCAACTGGGCCTTGGCCTCCGGCGGGTTCTTGGCCTTGCGGATCAGGGCGATGACTTCGTCCAGATGATCCACGGCGATCTTCAACCCTTCCAGGATATGGGCCTTCTTCTCCGCCTCGCGCAAATCGAAGGCCGTCCGTTTGCGGATGATTTCCTGGCGGAATTCGAGGAAGTGGAGCAGGATGGTCTTCAGGCCCATGATCTGGGGCCGGTTTTTGACGATAGCCAGGAGAATAATGCCGAAGGTGGTCTCCATGGCCGTAAACTTGTAGAGCTGGTTCAAAATGACTTCGGCCACTTCATCCCGTTTGAGGTCCAGTACGATGCGCATCCCCTCCCGGTCGGATTCATCGCGCAGGTCCTGGATGCCCTCGATCCTTTTTTCCTTGACCAGTTCGGCGATCTTCTCGATCAGTTTGGCCTTATTGACCTGGTACGGGAGTTCCGTAATGACGATGCTTTCCTTGCTCTGGTTCTTGCGCTTCTCGATCATGGCCCGGGCCCGGATGCGGATGATCCCCCGGCCGGTTTCATAGGCCTGGCGCACCCCAGCCGTCCCGTAAATAAAACCGGCCGTGGGGAAGTCGGGGCCGGGAATCAGGGCCAGCAGCTCCGGGAAGGGCAGCTCCGGGTTGTCGATCAGGGCCA
>JALOOY010000049.1 GCA_025454185.1 Thermodesulfobacteriota bacterium | reverse complement strand
CCGGCCCCTGGGCCTCTGTAAACTGGTCAATAAGGTTTGCGTGGGCTCCATCCATGCCGAAGAACGGCATCCCCTGAGCCGTTTCCTGATCCGCGTTTACGAGCCCGTGGCCATGTGGACCCTGCGCCGGAAGTGGTGGGTGATCGCGGCGGCCCTGGCCCTGATCCTGGCCACCGTTCCCGTTTATCTCAAGCTGGGCTCGGAGTTCATGCCGCCCCTCGAGGAGGGCTCCATCCTCTACATGCCCACCACCATGCCGGGCATCTCCATCACCGAGGCCCAAAAACTGGTTCAGGTGACGGACCGCATCATCCGCCGCTTTCCGGAAGTGGACCGCGTGCTCGGCAAGGCCGGCCGGGCCGAAACCTCCACGGATCCGGCCCCGCTGTCCATGCTGGAAACGGTGATCACCCTCAAACCCAAGTCGGCGTGGCGGAAAACCGACACCTGGTATTCGTCCTGGGCGCCGGAGTGGGCCAAAGCCGTCCTGCGCCGGATCACGCCGGATCACATCTCCCAGGAGGACCTGATCGATCAGATGAACGAGGCCCTGAAGATCTCCGGCCTGGCTAACTCCTGGACCATGCCCATCAAGGGGCGCATCGAGATGTTGAGTACGGGGTTGAAGACCCCCCTGGGTCTCAAGGTTTCCGGGGCGGACCTGGATACCATCGAGGAAATCGGGGCCCGGATCGAAGCGGTCCTGACCCCGGTGCCGGGAACCCGCAGCGTCTTTGCCGAGCGCACCGGCAGCGGCTATTTCCTGGATTTCGAATGGGACCGGGAGGCCCTGTCGCGGTACGGGTTGAGCATCGAAGAGGCCCAGGGCGCGGTGCAGCGGGCCATCGGCGGGGAAAATGTGACCACCACCGTGGAGGGCCGGGAACGGTATGCGGTGAACGTCCGCTACCAGCGGGATTTTCGCAGCGATCCGGGGGCCCTGGCCCGGGTGCTGGTGCCGGCGGCCGGGGGGCAGAAACAGATCCCCGTTTCGCAATTGGCCCGGATGGTCGTCAGCGAAGGGCCGGCCATGATCCGCAACGAAGACGGCCTGCTGGCCGGGTACGTCTACCTGGATATTGCCGGCCGTGATCAGGCCGGCTATATTGCCGAGGCCGGGCGACTCCTCCGGCAAAAGGTAGCGCTGCCCCCGGGTTATGCCATCTCCTGGAGCGGCCAGTACGAAGCCATGGAACGGGTCAAAGAAAAGCTGATCTGGGTGATTCCCTTTACCCTGTTCCTGATCCTCTTCCTCCTCTATCTCAATACCCGGTCCCTGGCCAAGACGCTGATCATCACCCTGGCCGTGCCCTTTTCGGCTATCGGGGCCTTCTGGCTGCTCTATCTGCTCGGATACAATTTAAGCATCGGCGTCTGGGTGGGGCTCATCGCCCTGCTGGGGGTGGATGCCGAAACCGGCGTCTTCATGCTCCTCTATCTCGACCTGGCCTACGAAAAGGCCAAAAAAGAGGGGCGACTGCGGGGGCTGGCCGACTTGCAGGAGGTCATCCGCTACGGGGCCGTGAAGCGGCTGCGGCCCAAGTTCATGACCACGGCCACCATGTTTTTCGGCCTGATCCCGATCATGTGGGCCTCCGGGGCCGGCGCCGATGTGATGAAACGGATCGCGGCCCCCATGGTGGGCGGGATTTTTACCTCGTTCCTGCTGGAACTGCTGGTATATCCGGCGGTCTACCAGATCTGGAAGTGGCACTTTGAACTGAAGAAACAGATTGGTCATTAGGGCTTCGCCCGCCAATGGCGGCTTCGCCGCGTCACTGGGGCTGACGCCCGTCACTGGGGCTGACGCCCGTCAATGGCGGCTTCGCCGAGGCAAAGCCTCGAAATGTCCGTTCTACCGGGCATTGATATGAAACTTGACGGTGGAGGTCTTGTCTCCCAGGGTGATCTTCAGGGCGATGATCCAGGGGCCGTCCATGATGAGGCGCATGACGGTCTGGTAGCGGTCTCCCTTCAGTTTGGCCGGAACGGTGTAATTCATGGGGGCCATGCGCGGCATGGGGGGCATGTAATAATTGACCAGCACCCGGGCCTCCGTTACCCGGCGGCCTGCGGGCTCTTTGATCTCGATCTCCAGGGGATTGTCCCCGACGATGGGGGGCTGCCGGTCCAGGCGGATCAGGACTTCATAGGAACCCATCATTTTACGGGCCTCGGACGCCGAAACCGGGGCGGGGGCGGCCAGGAAAAGAAAAACCAGGAAACAGGGCAGGAGGCGCAGCATGGGAGGTATATATAATAGTGGAACTTAGTTCGAAAATAAAGATTGTTGCTGGTTGCTGGTTGCTGGTTGCTGGTTTGAAAAACTTCTTGAATACATAACGTTACCTCAATGCGAAAATAAAGACCGAACATCGAAAATCGAACGTCCAACATCCAACAGCGAATTGCGGTTGAAATATTCCATGGCGGTATTATAGTAAACGCGGTCGGTTATTGCCAGTACAATGCGAAAAGCGAACCTATTTCTTCTATACATCGTGTCCCTGTCCTTAATGCTGGGAGTGGTTTTTATCCGGAATGCCGTCGAAAGGAACGGCCCGGATCCGGCTCGGCAGGCCCGGCGGGAACTGGTCCAACGACACGGGTTGACCGACCTCTGCCTCTTTACGGAGGCCCGGTACACGCGGCACCCCAGCCAGGCGGATTTTCATGCCCCCTTTCAGGATTCGCCCCTGGCCCTGGAATATTTTCCCTCGGGGTCCCTGATGCCCCCTCCGCCGGCTTTGAAGAAAAATCATGGGCGCCCGGATTGAACGGCAAAAAAATATCCTCGACTATACCCTGGCCGCCCTGCTCCGGAGAAAGAGGAAAAACGCGGTCCTAGTCCTGGTCTATACGCTCATCGTCTTCCTGCTGGCCTCGGTGGTTTTCTTCAGCCGCTCCCTCCAGCGCGAGGCCGCGGACCTGCTGCAAGGGGCGCCGGAAATGATCGTCCAACGCCAGGTCGCGGGCCGGCATGAATTGATCCCGCTGGCCTACCTGGAGAAAATCAAAAAAATTCGGGGGGTCCAAGCGGCCCGGGGACGGCTGTGGGGCTACTACTATGATCCGGTGGTGGGGGCCAACTACACCCTTCTGGTTCCGGAAAGCCGGGAGGTAGCCCCTGGCACCATGGCCGTGGGGGAAGGTCTGGCCCGACTGCGCCTGTCGGCCGTGGGCGACGACATCGAATTCCGCACCCATGACGGCTCCCTGAAAGAGCTGAAGATCGCCAGGATTTTTCCGGCGGAGCTGGGCCTGGTGTCGTCCGACCTGGTCCTGGTTGCCGAAGAGGATTTCCGGGGACTGTTCGGAATGCCCCGGGAACTGGTCACCGACCTGGCCGTTCAGGTCAGAAACCCCAAAGAGCTGCCGACGATCGCCTACAAGATCGCCGAAGCCCTCCCCGACACTCGCCAGATCCTGCGGGAGGAGATCCTGCGCACCTACGACGCCGTCTTCAACTGGCGCGGCGGCATCCTGATCGCCATTCTCTCCGGAAGCGTGCTGGCCTTCATCCTCCTGGCCTGGGACAAGGCCTCGGGCATGAGCATGGAGGAACGCAGGGAGATCGGCGTTCTCAAGGCCATCGGCTGGGAGACGGCGGACGTGATCCAGATGAAATGCTGGGAAGGGCTGGCGATTTCGCTGACCGCCTTCCTGCCGGGGGTGCTGCTGGCCTATGCCCATGTAGCCTTGACCTCGGCCGGGCTTTTCGAGCCGGTGCTCAAAGGCTGGGCCGTCCTCTATCCGCATTTTTCGATCAAACCCTACCTGGATGTTTCCCAGGTGGCGGCCCTGTTTTTCCTGGCCGTGGTTCCTTATACGGTGGCCACGATCATCCCTTCCTGGCGGGCGGCCATCGTGGACCCGGATGCGGTGATGAGGTAACTTGTTACAAAATGAATTTGGGGGGAAGTTCTCTCGCCTCATCAGACAAGGGCATTTTTAAATTCGAAATCCGAAGCACGAAATTCGAAACAAACGACAAGGTTCAAAATCCGAATGATTGAAACAACTTTCGGATTTCGAATTTCGAATTTGGGCCATGAATTTACATAGTACTGGCTGGGATTAGCCCTATGATCCGAATAGTTGAAGTAAAAAAGGTTTTTAACGCCGGCAAGCCCAATGAATTTGCGGCGATTCAGGGTATCAGCCTGAACCTGGAGGACCAGAAGGCCACGGTCCTGAAGGGCCCCAGCGGTTCGGGCAAGACAACCCTCCTGAGCCTCATCGGCTGCATGGCCCGGCCCACCGGGGGCCGGATCTGGCTTCAGGAGCGGGAGATTACCAGCCTGCCGGAAAGGTTTCTGACCGAGATCCGCAGAAAGACTTTCGGTTTTGTCTTCCAGCAGCCGAACCTCATCAAGGGGCTCACGGCCCTGGAAAACGCCCTTTTGCCGGCCTATCCCCTGGGCGAACCCTATGGGGATATAAAAAAGAGGGGCCTGCGGCTCTTTGATCTGCTGGATATCGGTCCCAAGGCCCAGTCCAAAGTAGAATGGCTGTCCGGCGGGGAAGCCCAGCGGGTGACCATTGCCCGGGCCCTGATCAACGACCCGGCGATCATCATCGCCGACGAGCCTACAGCCCACCTGGATACAACCCGCTCCCGGGAATTCATGGATATCCTGGGGCGGCTGAAAGGCGAGGGAAAAACCCTGATCCTGTCCAGCCACGATCCCCTGGTGTTCGAATCTCCGGTGGTGGACCGGGTGATCCAGGTGCGGGACGGGAGAATAGAAAGTGAAACGGAGTGATGGAGTCTTGGAGTAGTGCTTTTCTAAGAATCAGTAAAACAGCACTAATTAAAGGTTTGATTATTAAACCGACATAAATGCTGGGCGCTGGATATGTCTGGACCCTGGCTAATCCCGCAATTACAGCGGGATCAGGGTGACGACTGTAGGTCTGGATTGGGTGTTTTTCAGTCATTCTGGCGAAAGCCATCCCGCCGCGGCGGGACAGGCCTCGGATGTCTTTTCTATTATGAGTCTTTTAATAAACAAGCAACGAGCAACCAGTAACCAGTAACGAGGCATTCTTGCTCTTCCACCCCACCATCCTGGCCTTGTACGCCGGTTCCCTTATGGTCAGTTTCCTGGTCCTCTATGCGCTGCCCCCGACCTGGCAGGTTTGGAGACGGTGGGACCTGAACAGCGGCAGCGAAGAACAACTGACCATCGAACGCAAGACCTATCTCATCTCCACCCTGCTGGCCTATGCCTTCGCCTTTGAGCTGCTCTCCCTCTTTCTGTACATTTTCACGGCGGAACAGCTTCACACCTATTTTGTGGGCGCCATGTGCGCCGCCGGTTCCCTCTATGTCAATGCCTACGGCTATCCGACCCTGATCCTGCGCCTGATCAATTTTCTGCTGGTCGGCCTCTGGCTCATCGTGAATTACGTGGACAACCGGGCCCCTGATTACCCGCTGATTCGCAAAAAGTATCTGTTTTTTCTGTTGCTGGCGCCCCTCATTCTGCTGGAAACGGCGCTGCAGGCGGGGTACTTTCTCCAGCTCAAGGCGGACGTGATTACCTCCTGTTGCGGGTCCCTCTTCAGCACGGACAGGACCCTGATACCGGATACACCGAATTTTTTGCCCCAATTCCCGGCCCGGGTAATTTTTTACACCGTCATGGGGGTGACGATCGGCTGGGGAAGCTATGCCTATCGGCAGGGCCGCGGGGCCGTTCTGTTCTCCGGATTGAGCGCCCTGGCCCTGTTGGTTTCCGTCATGTCCATTTTTTCCTTTATCTCCCTGTATATTTACGAGCTGCCTTCCCACGCCTGTCCTTTTTGTCTCCTGAAGCCCGAATATCATTATGTGGGCTACGTCCTGTATTTAAGCCTCCTGGGCGGGGGCCTCACCGGGATCGGTGCGGGGATCCTGTCACCGTTCAGAAATATCACCGGCCTTGCCGTTATTATTCCGGCGCTACAGAAAAAACTGATTTTAACGGCGCTGATCCTGTTCGTGATGTTTGCGGCTGTCGTTACTTTCCAGATAGTTCGTTCCAACCTGGTTTTATCATAATTTTTTTGAGGTGAACCCCAGGCTTTGGCGGGGAGACGGCAAAAAAGGGGTGAGCTTCTCCGGTGAGACCTTTTGAGGGACTACGATATTCCAAGCCCCCGGCTCTTCCGGAGGTCTGGTGCAGCGGTATTATTGTGGTCTAAAAGCTTTTTCCGAGCAGCGATTGTAAGGCATCCAAGATCTCCTCCGGTTTGCAGTCTTTGGAAAAGAAATAATCGGCCCCGTTTTTAAAGGCGGCCTGGCGATACTCGGGCAGGTCATAACTGGTTAGGAAAAAAATGACGCAGGTGGATGGTTCCGAACGTATTTTGTTGGAAATTTCAAAGCCATTGCCGTCCGGAAGATTGATGTCGATAAAAACCAAATTCGGGAGGGACTTACGATAGCGGTCCAGGGCCTCTTTTTTATTGGCAGCTTCCATGATTTCCATGGTTGGAAAACGATCGTTCATGACTTTCTTAAAGGATTGTCGGAAGAATAAATTGTCTTCGACCAGCAATGTGGATACCATGTTATTTTACTCAATATATTTTTAGGGATTTTGATCACTTTACAAGGGGTCAGCACTATGATAAATAGGGTCAACATAGTATATTTATAAGGGAAATAACGGTATTTACCGTCTACACCTTTTTAACGGCTGTTGCCGATTTCTCCGGTCGGAATCCATGGAAAACCAGGTAAAAATTTTGATTGCCGAGGACCATACCATCCTGCGCGAGGGTTTGAAAGCCCTGCTGCTGGCCAGTAAAGACCTTTCCATCGCAGGGGAGGCCGATGATGGCCGTCAGGCCGTTCATCTGGCCGAGAAGTTGTCTCCTGATTTGATCTTAATGGACCTCTCCATGCCCCGCATGGACGGCCTGGAGGCCATCAGGGAAATTAAAAAGAGATGGCCGCAGATCAAGGTGCTGGCCCTCACGGTCCATAAAACCGAGGAATATGTCCTCTCCACCCTCCAGGCCGGCGTGGACGGCTACCTGTTGAAGGATGCCACCCACCAGGAAATGATGACCGCCATTCGCAGTGTGTTGGGAGGAAGCCGCTACCTTAGTCCGGGGGTCTCGGACAAGGTCATAGCCGGCTACCTGGGAGGCAGGGGGATCGGGAAAACCCAAAGTATTTGGGACACCCTGACCGCCCGTGAGCGGGAAATCCTGAAACTGATCGGGGAAGGCTTTAAAAACAAAGAAATTGCCGCCCAATTGGGCATCAGCCCCAAGACAGTGGAAAAACACCGGGCCAATCTGATGGAAAAGCTGGACCTGCACAATACGTCGGAATTGACGACCTATGCCATCGAAAAGGGGCTGGTGGTCAAATAAAGCATAATCCTGGATAAAGGCTGAAAACGGTACTTGATCCCGGATAAAAGGCCCCGCAGATTGTGATTTTTTCCAGCATCCAGCATCGTTTTTTGTTTTTATCCCGCATCCGCATCAATCAACGGCCAGGTGGCCCGGATCAGTGTGCCTTCCCCCATCACGGAAGTGATCTGAAACGCTCCTCCGGATAATTCCGCCCGTTCCCGCATGCTGCCCAGGCCCAGGCCCCGTCCTTCCGGGGCTCCGATCCCGATCTGCTCCACCGCAAACCCCCGGCCGTCGTCTTTGATTTCCAACCATAGTTGCTGATCATCCCTGGCCAGCGCCAGACGGACGGAGCCGGCTGCGCTGTGCTTGGCAATATTGTTCAGGGCCTCCTGGGTGATGCGGAAAATAATGATTTTTAAGTGCCCCGGAATCCGTTCCTCCTCGGCGGAGATCTCCGGTTCAATATGGATGTGGGAATAGGTTTTTTGAAATTCCCTGCAAAACCAGGAAAGTGTGGCCCTGATACCCAGATCATCCAGGATGCTCGGCCGCAAGTCCATGCAAATACTGCGGATCTCTTCAATGGCCCCCTGAATCACCGGGATCATGTCCTGAAGGAAACCGGCCGGCTGCCCTTCGGTCGGGCTTTTCTGGACCAGGGCATGCTCCACCCGATACTTGATGGCGCTGAGGTATTGCCCGATCCCATCGTGCAGTTCCTTGGCAATACGTTTTCGTTCAGTTTCCTGGGCCAGGAGGACCTGGGCGGAAAGGAGTCGCAGCCGGTTTTTGGATTCCAGCAGGGCCAGTTCCGATTTCTTAAGAGCGCTGATATCCCGGGCTTCGACGATCAGCAGTTCCTCTTTCCTGCGGTCGTTGAAAACGGGCTTGATCGAAAAATCGATCCACTGGCGGTCCCGCG
>JALOOY010000048.1 GCA_025454185.1 Thermodesulfobacteriota bacterium | reverse complement strand
CCCCCAGTCATTTGGGGTGGCCGTGCTCGACAAGAAAGGCCGCATCACCAAATTGATCGAAAAGCCGAAGAAGCCCCCCTCTAATCTGGCCCTGGTGGGCATCTATTTTTTTTCACCCCGCATTCACGAGGCCATCGATCGCATCAAGCCCTCGGCCCGGGGCGAACTGGAAATTACCGACGCCATTCAGGAACTGATGAACATGAAAGGCCTGGTAAAGGGGCATAAGCTGGAAGGCTGGTGGCTGGATACCGGGAAAAAGGACGACTTCCTGGCAGCCAACACCACCGTGCTGGACGATTATATCAAACGCAACGTCTGTGGCCAGTGCGATGCCCAGAGCCAGATCATCGGCCGGGTCAACCTGGGGTCGGACGTGAAGGTGGTCAACAGCACTATCCGGGGACCCGTGGTCATCGGCGAAGGGGCCGAAATCGTCGATTCCTTTATCGGCCCGTACACCACCATCGGTCCTCATACTCGGATATTACATTCGGTGGTGGAACACTCCGTTATCCTGAACCATTGCCTCATTGAAAACATTCCCCGGCTGGAGGACAGCCTCATCGGCCGGGAAAGCCGGGTGGTTCAGGGCCGGAAGCAGGCCAAGGCGCTCAGGCTTTTGATCGGAGATAATGGAGTGGTTGAGGTTTGAGAACAGAGGACGGAAGACGGAGGACGGAAGGCCGAGGTAGGATGTAGGGGATCTTTGCAGACAAACAGCGAACATCGAACGTCCAACATGGAACATCGAATGGAAAAAAGGCAGAGATTAGAGGACGGAATATGCTTTCTACGCCGAACGCCGAACGAAAAAAACCCATTGAAAACAAGAACCGGCACTAGAAAAGGCTGATCAAATGAATAACTCCAAAACCATTCTCGTTACCGGCGGCCTGGGGTTCATCGGGTCCAATTTCATCCGTTATTATCACCAGGCCCACCCGGAGACGGTGCTCGTCAACCTGGACAAGCTGACCTATTCGGCCAATCCGGAAAACCTCCAGGACCTGGCCGCCGAGCCCTGGTATCACTTTCAGCAAGGGGACATCCTCGACGAGGCCGTGCTGCAGGACCTGACCGGGCGGTTTTCCTTCCAGGCCGTGGTCCATTTCGCGGCCGAATCGCACGTGGACCGATCGATCAAGGGCTCGAGGGAATTCATCCGCACCAATGTCCTGGGGACCCACACCCTGCTCGAGGTCTTCAAAGAGTATTGGCAGGGACCCCTGGGGGAAGCACCGGCATTCCGTTTTCTGCACGTATCCACCGACGAAGTCTACGGCACCCTGGGGCTGGAGGGGATTTTCACCGAAGAGACTCCTTTTCGCCCTAATTCCCCGTATTCGGCCAGCAAGGCGGGAGGGGACCTGCTGGTACGCTCCTACTTCGAAACCTTCCGCTTACCGACCTTGACCGTGCGTCCCTCCAACAATTACGGCCCTTATCAGTTCCCGGAAAAATTCATTCCCCTCATGGTAACCAACCTGCTGGAGGAACGGAAGGTCCCGGTGTACGGACGGGGCGAAAACGTCCGGGACTGGCTCTTCGTGGAAGACGCCTGCCGGGCTATCGACCGGGTCCTGGAGCAGGGTAGGATCGGCGAGGCCTACAACGTGGGCGGGGAATCGGAAAAACGCAATATCGACCTGGCCCGGGAGGTGCTGCGGCTGCTGGGCAAAGGAGAGGAATGGCTGGAGTATGTCACCGACCGCCCCGGCCACGACCTGCGCTACGCCCTGAGCAACGAAAAGATCAAGCAGGAGATCGGCTGGGCGCCTCGGGTCGACTTTGCCGAGGGGCTCCAGCGAACCGTCCACTGGTACCAGGGGCATCCGGAATGGTGGCAGCCCCTGAAGACCCGCCTGGCCCGGGAAAGCAAGGGTTTCTGGAGCAGGTGATGCGGCTGCTGGTGACCGGCGTCCCCGGGCTGCTGACCAACGACCTGATCCCCATCCTCGAGGAACGCCACGAGGTGGTTCCCTGTACGATCACTGACCTGGACATTACTGACCGGACGGCCGTGAGTGAGCGGCTCAAGGCCTGCCGGCCGGAGGTGGTCATCAACTGCGCGGGTTATACCAACGTGGACGGCGCCGAGACCCACCGGCAAGAGGCCTTTCGGGTCAACGCCCTGGGGGTCCATTACCTGGCCCTGGCCTGCCGGAAGACCGGGGCGGCTCTGTGCCAGATCAGCACCGATTACGTCTTCGACGGCCGGGCCTCCCTTCCCTATCAACCTTGGGACGTCCCCCGACCACTCAACGCCTACGGGGCCTCCAAGTGGGCAGGGGAGTGCCTGGTCGCCTCCCTGCTTCCGGATTTTTATATCGTGCGCACCAGTTCGCTATACGGAAAATCGGGTCCCAATTTCGTGGCCACGATCCTGGACAAGGCCCGGGAAGGGAAACCGCTGTCGGTGGTGACCGATCAGATCATGTCGCCCACCTGGACGGTCAATTTCTCCCGGGGACTTTCCCGGCTCATCGAATCCGGTTTGTTCGGGATATATCATTTAACCGACCAAACTCAGGGGGGAATCAGTTGGTATGACTTCAGCCGGGCCATCTTGCAGGCTGTGGGCGCGGACCTGCCGGTTCGGCCCATTGCTGCCGGGGAAATCAAAAGACCGGCGCTCCGGCCGGCCTTTTCGGTGCTGGATACCAGTTATCTGACCATGGTCACCGGGTACGAACCCCTTGACTGGGAAAAGTCCTTAACACAGTTCCTGTCCGATCGTACAGGATGAGCGAGGTCAAACAATCTGGAGTAAAGGAATGGCGAAATCGTTAGAGGCGAATTCGGAGGAAGACAGCCGTCAGGATTGGCTGATCCTGTCCATCATTTTCTGGGCTATTTTTGTTCTGTTGGTGAGCATCGGGTACTTGTCCGACCCGCAGTATACGCCGCCGCTCGGGTTTTAGATCGAGGGAGCGATAAAATTCAAGCGTCCGGCTTTGGCTGAGGGTGCCGACCTGCGCCGGGAGACCCCCACCTCCTGCGCACCCAATCCAGCGCTTCGTCCGCGTCACCGAGGTTCCCCAGCCACTGCTCTTCCCGGACCGTTTCGAGAATGGTTTTAAAAAGCGGGCCGGGCGGGTACCCCATTCTTAGGAGGTCGCGGCCGTTGATCAAGGGTGGGGACTGGACCCCGGGGCGACCGATCGCCTCTCCCAGGTGCAGACATTTTCGCCAAAGCTGCAGGAGACGGATTTCCAGGTCCGGGGGTTTGTCCGGGCCCTGGGAAGCCAGGCTGTCGGCCAGGGCCAGCAGGAAGGTGCCGGTGAGCGCTTCGCCCCCCTCCCGGATAAAGCGCAGGACGGCCCGGCGGGAGAGGCCTTCCCGGACCTGGACCTGAAGCAGATGAAAAGGGCGCAGGTGGAGGCCGACTTGGTGCAGTATATAGGCTTTGGCCCGCAGCCCCAGGCGCAGCCGTTCGGCGATGGCGGCGAATACCTCCCGGCCGATTTGCTCGTGATGGTAAAAGGTGCGGCGATCCTCCTTTTGGGCCGCTGTGGCCGGTTTGCCCAGGTCGTGGGCCAGGATCGACCATTTCAGCCAGACAGGATAATGGCCCTCCGCCAGGTAACGGTGGCGTTCCCCGGCCAGGTCGGGCGGAAGCGGAAAGCCCCCCGTCAAAATTTCCTCCAGACGCCGAAAACCCAACAGGGTATGGTCGTAAACATTGAGGTGATGGAAACCGTTCTGAGCCGTGTGGCGGAGGGGAATCATCTCGGGCAGAAATATGTCCAGAAGGCCGTCTTCCGCCATGAGAGCCAGCAGCGGGTACGCAAAGGGCTGACGCAGGAGAAGTTCAAACTCGTAGCAGCGGCGTTCGGCTGCGCTAAGCTCCAGGGCCGGCGCCCATTTTCGTATGGCTTCCCGCGTATCCGCCGTGATGGTCAGGCTTAATTGCCCGGCCAGGCGGAAGACCCTGAGGAGTCGAAGGGGATCCTGCTGGAACACGCCGGGATGGCAGATACGGAGGCATTTGCGGTTCAGGTCAGCGATCCCGGCCAGGGGGTCGAAAGGTTCCCAGACACCCGTACCGAAGACCGCAGCCAGCGGCAGGGCGATGCTGTTGACGGTGAAGTCCCGATGGCGCAGGTCTCCTTCCAGGGTGGGGGCACGAAAGCCGGCGAAGTCGAAGACGAGTTCCGGAGTGACCACGCGGGCGGTGGCCTCCTCCTTTTTTAAAAGGACATAGGTCCCGCCGGACCGGCCGGCAAAGGCTTCGGCCAGGGCCAGGGCGGGTCCGGCCACGGCCAGGTCCACGTCGCGGGTCCGGCGGCCCAACAGGCAATCCCGGACCAGGCCGCCGGTCAGATACAGGGTGCAGCCCAGGTCGGCGGCAAGCTGCTGCAGGAGGGTGAAAAGGGGCTCCCGGAGGATCCAGGACCGCAGGCTATTTATTTGCCCTGTGAATGAAGTCATGATTAAGCCAAATTCGGAATCCGAAATCCCCATTCGATGTTGGACGTTCGCTGTCCGATGTTCATTTTCTTATTTTCGGATTAAGCTTTTTCGCCGAACACCGCACGCCGCACGCCGCACGGTATTTTCGAACCAACTATGAAAGACGGCCCCCTCATCCTCCTGGTCAATCCCTACATCCACGATTTTTCGGCCTTCGATCTCTGGTCCAAGCCTCTGGGGCTCTTGTACCTGGCGGCAGTGCTGCGGGAGAACGGTTACCGCGTGCACCTGCTGGACTGTCTGGACGTCCATTTTCCCGGAGCGGAACGGTTCCTGCCGGCGCCCCGGCGGGGGGCCTACGGCACCGGAAAATATTTTCGGATCCGGCGGCCTAAACCACAGGCCCTGCGGGAAGTGCCGCGGCATTATCACCGCTTCGGTATCCAGCCGGAACGGTTCCTGGAGGCCCTGCGGGGCCTCCAGGAACCGGCGGCCGTCCTGGTCACTTCCCTGATGACCTACTGGTACCCGGGGGTGACGGAGACCATCGGTCTGATCAAACAGGTCTTCCCCGGGATCCCGGTGGTTCTGGGCGGGGTCTACGCCGGTCTCCTGCCGGACCATGCCCGGCAGCATTCCGGCGCCGATCATTTTATCACCGGGGCCGGGGAAGGGGCAATCTTAAATTATCTGGAGAACAGGACCGGGCGGCCGCCGGCTGTGGTCCCGGATCCCGGCCGCCCGGATTCCTATCCCTTTCCGGCTTTTGATCTCTACGCCCGGCTGCCTTATGTCTGTCTTCTGACTTCCCGGGGTTGCCCCTTCTCCTGCCCTTACTGTGCCTCCCGGCTGCTCCAGCCCGGCTTTCGGACGCGCTCCGCGGAGAACATCGCGGCCGAAATCCGTCACTGGCACAACCGCTACGGGGTCCGGGATTTCGCTTTTTATGACGATGCCCTGCTGGTCGGTTTCGAAAAGCGGCTGGGGCCGGTACTGGAACGATGCCTGCAGGAGGGCTGGCGGCTGCGTTTTCATACCCCCAATGCCCTGCATCTAAGGGAAATCAATACCGAACGGGCGGCCCTGCTTTTTAGGAGCGGTTTTCGAACGGTTCGGCTGGGTCTGGAGACTACCGACTGGGGCTTGCAGCGGGACTGGGGCGGGAAAGTGGACCAGGAAATTTTGCTGGCAGCCATTTCGGCCCTGAGAGAAGCCGGTTTCCAAATGGGGCAACTGGAGGTTTACCTGCTGGCCGGCCTTCCAGGCCAATCTGTGGAAAATATTGTTTCATCCATAGGCGAAGTCAAAAAACTGGGGCTGCGCATCCGGTTGGCGGAATATTCCCCCATCCCCGGCACTGCCCTGTGGGCGGACGCCTGCCGTACTTCCCGTTTTTCCCTGGAGGAAGAACCCCTGACCCATAACAATTCCCTTTTCCCCTGCCTCTCTCCCTTTTCCTGGACCATTGTACAGCAGTTGAAGGATATGGCCAGGTGACAGATGACGGAAGGCGGAGGGTGGAGGACAGAGGGAAGAGGGAAGAGGGAAGATGGAAGAAAAAACACGGGCAGGGATCAGAGGGCTAAGGCGGGGGTAAGTTTGGAATAGGGAACGTCTGTCCCCTTATTCCATCCCCCACTTTCCCATATATTCCACTCTTCCAGCATTTCCCCCCCCGTTTTTGACCTTGCTTAGGCCTGGTTGATCAGCGTCGCCAGATACCCCGCGCCGAACCCGTTGTCGATATTGACCACCCCCACGCCCGAGGAGCAGGCGTTGAGCATGGACAGGAGGGCCGCCAGGCCGTGGAAACTGGCTCCGTAACCGACGCTGGTAGGAACGGCAATGACCGGCCGGCTGACCAGGCCGGCCACCACGCTGGGCAGGGCCCCCTCCATGCCGGCTACTACAATGAGCACCGCGGCAGAAAAAATTTTCTCCTTGTGGGCCAGCAAACGGTGCAGGCCGGCTACCCCGGCATCATACATATAATCCGTTTCGTTCCCCATGATCCGGGCTGTAAGCAGGGCCTCTTCGGCCACCGGGATATCCGAGGTGCCGGCCGACAGGACCAGAACGGTCCCCCGTCCGGTCGGGGGGGGCGGGGTTTTCTTCTCCAGGGTCAGGACTCGTGACAGGGGGTAGTAGCGGGCCTGGGGGAATTTTTTGATCACGGCCCGGGCCTTGTCGGCATCCAGGCGGGTGGCCAGTATAGGCCCCCCGTGGCGGGCCATGCGGGTCACGATCTCGACGACCTGGCGGTCCGTCTTGCCTTCTCCGAAGATGACTTCCGGAAAACCTTTGCGCATGGGGCGATGGTGGTCGATGCGGGCGAAATCGATATCTTCGAAAGGCAGATGCCGCAGCTTGTCGAGGGCCGCCTCTATCGAAACCTTCCCGTTTTGTACCTTTAAAAGCAGTTTCTTCAATTGTTCCTGTTCCATGATCGCTTCCTGAAGGGCAATTTGTTTGCTTTGGATTTTTGATTTTAATACAATATAGAATAACGGAGGAAGTGTCAAATGACCGGCACCCCTAAAGCGTGAAAATGTTGGTTCATTTCGTCATGAGGTTGAAAAGATGAGCGAGCAGGAATGCTGGCTGGAGATAACCCTGGCGGTTCCTTCGGAATTGGTGGAAAGCTGCTCGGCGGCCCTGTTGGAGGAAACCGGCCGGGGAACCTACCAGATGGACCCCGAAGAGGAGAACGAACTGCCGTTGATCCGGGGGTTTTTAGCTGGGGAAGGGGCCTATCGCGGCCGCCTGGTCCGCTTGAAAAAGAGAGTCGAGGCCCTGTTTTCCTTTTTTCCTGAGTTGCCCCCGCCCCGCTGGGAACTCAAACTCATCCCCTCGGAAAACTGGCAGGAGAACTGGAAGCGAAATTTCAAGCCTTTCCGCGCCTGCTCGGGACTGATGGTCTGCCCCACCTGGGAGAACTTGGAGGCCGAAGCGGGGGACAGGGTGCTGCGGCTCGATCCCGGCCAGGCTTTCGGGACCGGCAGTCACGCCACCACCCATTTGTGCCTCCAGGCGATGGAAAACCTGAAACAGAATGCCTCGGGAGACCCCTTTGAACGGGTCCTCGATGTGGGCACCGGCACGGGCATATTGGCCCTGGTGGCCGCCTTTTTCGGGGCGGGGTCGGTGCTGGCCATCGACCTGGACCCGCTGGCCGTGGAGTCGGCCCGGCAGCACGTGGAACTGAACGATCTGGCCGCCGTAATCCGGGTGGAGGAGGGAAGGCCGCAATCGGTTTCCGGCGTCTTCACCCTGATCCTGGCCAACCTGACCCGCGACGACCTACTGCCTCTGGCGGATATTTTTAAAAAGATGCTGGACCCCGAAGGTTTTTTGATCCTGTCCGGTTTCCTGGAAAGCCAGGCGCGGGAAGTTATCCGTGCCTATATGCGGCAAAAGCTGCTTTTTCAAGGGCTGGCCCTGGAAGGGGAGTGGGGGTCCGTCCTGTTCCGGAATCTGCCCGAATAAGGGAGATGGAAGAGGGAAGATGGAAGAAAAAACAAAAAAGTATTAAACCATCCTGGCCCCCAGTGGCCACCCGCGAAGCATGAAAATTTCATCCACATTCGATGTTCGATGTTGGACGTTCGATGTTGGATGTTCGTCTTTTCGCATTAAGTAGTTGTGAGGACCAATTGACCTTACGGCGTTTTTATCTGCCACCCGAACAATGGAACCTGGCGGAACCGTTTCTGGAGGGGGACGAGGCCCGGCACCTGCTGAAAATTCTGCGCCTGGGGGTAGGGGATGTGGTGCTGTTGTTCGACGGGACCGGCTGGGAAGGCCTGGCCCGGGTGGAAAAGGTCGCAGGGCGAAAGATTTTCTTTTCGATACGGGAAAAGCGTTTTCTCCCCAAAGACTC
>JALOOY010000047.1 GCA_025454185.1 Thermodesulfobacteriota bacterium | reverse complement strand
AGGTATTTCCTGTATTCGGTTTCGGTGGGATGCTTCAGGATGAAGCGGGCCCCGCTGAACACGGCCAGGGGGATGTCCTGGGGTCCGTTACCGTGCAGGATCAGGGCGGCCTCCGGCCGGCTCTGGCGCAACTGCTGCACCGTCCGCCGGAAATGTTTGTAGCCCCCGGCATAGGTAATCACTTCGTCCACGTGGGGGAAGGCGTAGAAGAGGGGCGCCACCTTCCGGTGCAAGAGGGCCGTAATGACGGCCTGCGGGAAGGAGCGGCGCAGGCTCTTGATGGCCGGGGTGGACAGGATGGTGTCCCCCACCGCCGTGGAGGAGACGACCAGGAAACGTCCGGGGGGGCCGGCCAGGGCCTCGAGGGGCTGGATCTGCCCGGGGTGCCGGGCCAGGTAGCGTTGCAGCGACCAGTCCAGAAACCGGTCCATGAATTTGTCAGCCATGGGTCCGTGTCCCCTTGCGGGAGAGGACTTGCTCATAACAGTCCAGAAATTCCCTGATCCTGGCGGCAAAGGTGAAGGCCCCGCCCAGCCCCTCTTGATTCTTCCGGAAGAGGTGTTCCCTGTCCCAGTTCAAGGTCTCCCGGATCCCGGCAGCCAGGGACTCGCCATCGTGCAGATCCGCAAGGATCACCCCATTGACGCCCGGTTCCAGGACTTCCGCCACCCCGTTCCGGGCGCTGGTGACAACCGGCAGCCCGAAGGACAGGGCCTCCAGACAGGCGTTGCTGAAAGGCTCGTAATACGACGGCAGGACAAAGACGTCCGCCGCCCGGTAAAAAGGGCCCGGGTTCGTCTGCGGTCCGAGAAAAAAGACCCGGTTCCCCAGATGGTAGCGATTGGCCAGCGCCCGGTACGGGGCCTCCCGGTCGCGGCCGATGACCAGCAATTTGACTCGGGGGTCATCCAAACGTCTCAGGCCGTCCAGGACCAGGGGCAGTCCCTTTCTTTCGAAACCCGACCCCAGGAATAAGAGCACCCGATCGACCGGTTCGAGTCCCAGACCGTTTAATTTTCCCCGGGCTGCCCGTGGCGGAACGAAGGCCTCCGGCCAGGCCGGCAGGGCATTGTGAATAACCCGGATACGCTGCTCCGGGACCGGGTAGTATTTCAGGATCTCTGCTTTACCCCGCCGGGAATTGGCGATGACCTCCTGCCGGGGATTATGGGTAAAGGTCTGCCGCTCCAGCCAGAGGGTGACCCAATGATGGGGATTGGCCTTGAAAGAAGCCCTTTTGGCACCCGCAACGTAGCGGGACCGCTGCCGGAGAAATTCCCGGTGGCAGCCGTCCCCGGCCCGGTAAACATCCTGGGAGTAGGTCCGCTCAAAACTATGGACCAGATCGAAGGGGGCTGACCCCACCAGGTTTTTCACGCGCCGGGCGAAGGCGAGGGCCTGCCACCAGTACGGTCCGAAAGCCGGGGGGATAGGGTGCAGCGTGGGGGCCCTGGCGGCCTTCCCGCCCGGCGGATCCCAGGCCTGGGCCAGAATATGGACCTCGTGATCCCCGGCCGTCAGGGCCTCGGCCAGATGTTGTACAAAGGTTTCGGCGCCGCCGAAAGGGGTATATTTCTTGCGGATCAGGGCGATCTTCATGGGGTCAGGGCCGCACGAGCCTGCCAGCGGTCAGGAGCCCGGACAGGACGGTGAGGACTTCCCCTGGTTCGATCTCCTCCAGGCAGCGACTTTTCTTGGTCCCGTCACAGCCGTCCCGCCCGCAGGGCCGGCAGGGCCATTTTTTTTTGATGACCCGGTGGCCACGCCCCCAGGGACCCCACATGATGTCCCCGGAAGGTCCGAAGAGGACCGCAGCCGGGGTCCCCACCGCGGCGGCCAGGTGCATGGGGGCGCTGTCCACCCCCAGGAAACCGCGGGCCCCGGCGATGAGGGCCCCCAGTTCCTTCAGGGAAAGGCGATCGGACAGGTCCAGAGGCCGGGTGCGGCATTGGGACAGGATCTCTTGAATGACGGTCTTTTCCTTTTCCTCCGGCCCGCCGGTAAGGACTACCGGGATCCCCAGGTCTTCCTGAACGGCATCGATGACCCGGGCATACCCCTCGACTTTCCAGGTCTTGAACATCCAGCGGGAGGTGGGGTGGACCACCAGGTAGGGTGGCTGATCTCCCCAGCCTTTTTCACGCAGGAACGCTTTCACCCGCTCCTGGTCCGCTTCGCGCCAGAAAAATTTCAATCCGGGCTTCCCGGGGGAGAGGCCCAGCAAGCGGACGGCATCCAGGTGGGACTCCACCACATGCCGGTTGGGTTTCGGCTGGGGTACCGTCCGGGTGTAGGCCAGGCGCCACCACCACTGTTTGGACTTCTTGGGCCCGAACCCCAGACGCTGGGGCGCCCCGGCCAGGAAGGAGAGGAAGGCCCCTCGATCACCAATCGTGAAATCTATTGATAAATCTAATTTTTTTCCCCTAAGTCTCTTTATCAGGTTTAAGTTTTTTGAGGGTCCTTTCCCGTTGCTCCTGTTTCCCGCCCGCTCCCAGGGGATTACTTCCGCAATATCCGGATTTTCGGTGACCATGGCCTCCGTGCCGGCGTTGACCACCATGGTCACAGCCGCCTCCGGGTAGGCCTGCTTGAGGGCGGAAATGGCCGGCGTCGTTACCAGTACATCTCCCAAGTGCCTTAATTTAATTATTAATATATTCATTATGGAAGGTATTACTTAATGTCTGGTAAAACTTCAAATCCGGCCGTTACAAAGTGTCGGTCGAAGGTGAACACCCGTTTGATTTGGAGTCGCTTCATACAGGAGAAACTGACGGCATCGGTATAACTGAAATCCTGATCCCGATGGCGGTCCAGTAGGTCTTCGGCCTGGCCCTCGATGTCGATATCTGAAAAAACTCTAATGATCCGAGGACTTGCCCCCAAATTTTTCAAGAAATCAATCGCCGCCTTATGCCCCAATCCTCTTCGAATGAGCGCGTAGGTTTCGGCGACGATCAGATTGGTAACGACTAGTTTTTGAAATTCCTTGAAAATTTGCCGATACGTCGCCACCGCTGCCCGGTTATGTCTGTCGGATTGATCGGCCAGCGCGTACCAGGCCCCGGTATCGACTAGAACGGATTTTCCCGTCATTGCGGTTTTCGACCCTCGAAACGCATCAGGTATTCGTCATGCTTTTCCGAAATGTCCCCGATTCCCGACGACCCCAGGTTGATAATGTTCAAGGCCGGATCTTCCTCCAGAGGAAGGGTTTCCATGAACCTGGAGATACATAGTCGAATTACGGCCGCTTTGGATTTTTTGGTCTGGATGGAAAGCAGTTCGATCATTTTTTCCTGCTCCGGTTCCAGATAAATTTGAAAAGGTGTCTTCTTTCTTGTTTTCATGGCCATACCTCTTCGGTATACACAATCAATAAACGATTGCTATATTTGTGCCATATATATTTATGATTGTCAATAATATGCATAATGCTCAGGGGCATCCGAGGTAATATCCAGCACCCCCGGTGGAAGACCAGAAAAATAGCCAAGATGGGGCCCTGGCCATTTTTTTCGCCGGGTGCAAACCAGAGCCCCCTCTCCAAGCAAGGCGAGGTCTTACTGCTTAGGGTCCAATGTGGTTCCGCCGCCCGGTTTGAAAACTTGAGTGCACTTCATTTGAAAAGGCACCTTGACCTCGGGGGCTCCGGAAGCGCTGAACAGGACATAGTGATACGCGGGAGGGAGTTTGATCGGGACCGCCCACTCGTAAAAGACTTGTTTCGTTCCCGGTCCGTCAAAAAACAGTTCTCCGCTTTTCCCGCCGGCAGCCGAATGGGCGTCGAAACTATAATTGTTGTAAAAAGAATAACAGACCTTGCCCTTTTTATGGGTCGTGATCGTGCCCGTGAATTTGAAGGTCTTGGGGCAGACCCCGGTATACTGAGGCAGATCGACGGTTGCCGAGGCTTGTTTGGCGATACCGCAGTCGAGCACCTTCCCGCAGCCGTCGCTGATCTGACCGCAATAGGCCCCCGCTTCCTCGCAGGTCCTGGGGATGCACCCCGATCCGGGGAGCTTGGATTTGTCCATTTTCTGGATTTCCAAATTCCTGACCCGATCATAACTCGCGGGAGGAAGCTTTGAGCTGTCGATCGACCAGGCCGGGTTTGGACCGGAGCCCAATAGAGCCATGGTCAGCAGGGCAATATAAATGAGAAAATTATTCATCTTACCCATTTTTTTCTCCGTTCTGGTTTAATAGGTCGTTTTTTTCCATTTCCTTCAGTTTAGCATACTTGACAAAGGTATACTGGCTGTAAAGCCCGGCCAGCAGCAGGCCGTAGCCCCCGTCCAGGAAACCTCTTTTCAACACCCACATCTGGAAAAAGGTGAACCAGGATCTGACCATGATAGCCGGCCAGCCGATGCGGCGCCCCTCTTTCAGGTATTGCCGGGCTGAAAGGTCCGCGTAGCGGTCCATGCGCTTCAGGTAATCGGAAATCGACCGATAGGTATAATGCTCCAAGTTGTTGATCAAACTTTCTATTCGTCCATTAACCTCAACCTGTTCATGAACCTCCCGGGAGGCGAACCGCCCGGCCTCCTTCCGGTACAGGCGGAGCTGGTAATTGGGGTACCAGCCGCCATGACGGATCCACTGGCCGCAGAAATAGTTTCTTCGGGGAATATTGAAGCCGGCGTAATCGGTCCCCTCCTTGAGCAGGTGCTGTATCTCCGCACGAAGATCCGGAGAGACCCGCTCATCGGCGTCGATGTTCAGGATCCAGTCACCACGGGCCTTTTCCTGGGCGCTGTTCTTGGTCCCGGAAAACCCCTGCCAGGGTTCATTATAAATCTGGACCGGAAATTCCCCGGCGATCTCCAGGGTCCGGTCCCGGCTGCCCGAATCCACCAGAATGATTTCGTCGGCAAAGCCGACGCTCTCCAGGCAGTCCCGGATGTTTTGTTCCTCGTTGAGGGTGATGATGGTTACGGAGAGCACGAAGGCATATTAGAAAAATTTAATCGAATAATCAATGATATCCTTATTTTTTCACCTTGACCCTTCAAGGGTCTTATTTTATAACTATTCTAAACCATAAGGAAATCTGTATAGAGTGAAAATCCATCCATGAAACGTACATTCTTTGCAGTGGTCCTGCTCGGCCTGATTGGCGGGGGCTGGGGGGCAGCCTTCCCCTCCCCGCCGCCTTCGAAACCCGGCCTGCTGCGGCTGGCTCTCATCCCGGTCGTGGACACCCTGCCCCTGTTCGTGGCCGAGGCCGAGGGGCTGTATGCCAGACACGGTCTGGACGTCAAACTGATCCCGGTGGCCTCGGCCCCGGAGCGGGATCAACTCCTGCAAGCCGGCCAAGCCGACGGGACGCTGAATGAAATGCTGTCGGTGATGTTTTTCAATCGGAACGAAGTCCGGATGCAGGCCGTGCGTTACGGGCTCATGGCCTCCAAAGGCGCGGGACACTTTTTCATTCTCGCTTCCGGGCCAAGCGCCATCCGCCGCGTTCAAGACTTGAAAGGCGTCGAAATAGGAATTTCACAAGGCACCATCATCGAATACCTGACCGACCGTCTGTTGACGGCCAACGGCCTGGTTCCGGCAGATATCAAGTACCTGGCCGTGCCCAAGATCCCGGATCGGTTGACCCTGCTGGCTTCGGGCAGGCTCAAAGCCGGAGTCCTGCCCGATCCGCTGGCGGCCCTGGCCGTCCAGCAGGGCGCCCGCATCATCCTGGACGATACCGCCCTTCCCAAGCTGGGGGCGAGCGTCATCTCTTTCCGGAAGGAAATCATCGACCGGCAGCCGGCGGCGGTCAAGGCCTTTTTGGCAGCCATCGAGGAAGCCGTCGTGCGGATCAACCGGACCCCGTCGAAATATGCCGGCCTGCTGGCCGAGAAAAAAATCGTGCCCCCGCCCCTGCTCGGTTCGTATGCCATCCCGAAATTTCCCGCCGGCGGCGTCCCCACCGAGGCCGAGTGGAGCGACGTCCTGGCCTGGGCCAAAGCCAAAGGCCTGGTGACCGTCGATCCGGCTTATAAAGACTCGGTCAATCCCGCCTTTTTGCCTTAGGCTTCCGCGGCGGTCTGCCGGTGGGCCCGAAATCATGATTGCCGTCGAAGCGATCACTTTCCAGTATTCACCCGGTCCGGTCTTTGAGGATTTCTCCTGGCGGGTGCAGCGCGGCGATACCTGGGCCGTGCTGGGGCCTTCGGGCTGCGGCAAGAGCACGCTGCTGGCTCTGCTGGCCGGGCTGCTCCTGCCCTCGTCCGGCAGGGTCCGCATTGACGGGGCGGCCTTGCTCCGGCCCCGGCCTCAAACCGGGTTGATCCTGCAGGATTACGGACTCCTGCCCTGGGCCACGGTTCGCCAGAATGCCGGTCTGGGGCTGAAGGTGCGCCGCTTTTACGGGGCGGACGGCATCCATGCGCCCCGGGACCCGGTGCCTGGCCGATCCGTCGACTTCTGGCTGGACCGTCTCGGACTGGTCCCCGTGGCCGACCAATACCCCGCCCAGCTCTCCGGCGGACAACGCCAGCGCACGGCCATTGCCCGCACCCTGCTCCTGCAGCCCGACCTGCTGCTGATGGACGAACCCTTCTCCTCCCTGGACACCCCCACCCGGGAAGCCCTGCAGGTGTTGACCATGGAACTGGCCGCCGAGCAGAATTTGACCCTGGTGCTGGTGACCCATGCCCTGGAGGAAGCCGCGCTGCTGGGACGAAAAATTCTACTGCTCCACGAACCGCCCAACCGCCTGGCCGATCTGGTGGACAACCCCGGGGCCGGAAATCCGGCCTATCGGGAAAGCAGGGCCTACGCCGGATTGTGCCAAGACCTGCGGCGGCGTCTGGAAATGATCCCGGTGCGTCCCCGATGACCATGAGCGCCACCCGCCGCCGCGATTTGCTGCTGGCCTCGTTGCTGCTCCTGACCGTCTGGCAGATTTCCGCCTGGCTGGTCAGTCGCCCCATCCTGCCGTCGCCGTTCACCGTGCTGCTCGTCCTGGCACGGGATCTAAAACGCGGAGAACTGGCCGGCCATTTTGGGGCCAGTTTGTGGCGCGTGGTGGCCGGGACGGCGCTGGCGGTCCTGACGGCAGCGCCCGCCGGATTGGTGCTGGGGCAGTCCCGGCGGGCCAACCGTTTCTTTTCTCCCCTGATTTACCTGCTCTACCCCGTCCCCAAGGTCGTTTTTGTGCCGATCATCCTGCTCTTCTTCGGCATCGGCGATGCCGCCAAGATCGTGATCATCTTTTTGATTCTATTTTTTCAGGTCCTGGTGCTGGTCCGCGACCAGGCGGCCGGGCTGCGCCCGGAGCTGCTTCAGTCCGTGCGGAGCCTGGGCGCGGGCCGTCGGGCGCTGTTTTGGTTCGTTTACCTGCCGGCCAGTTTCCCGGCCATACTCACCGCCCTCCGTCAAAGCGTGGGCACGGCTGTGGCCGTGCTGTATATCGCCGAGCTGTTTGCCACCAACCGGGGCTTGGGCTATTACATCTACTTTCAGGGCAGCACCCTGCTCGACTATCCGGCCATGTATGCCGGGGTACTGGCCATGAGTATCCTGGGGTTGGGGATGTACTTCCTGGTCGATTGGCTGGAACGCCGACTCTGTCCCTGGCGGTTCATCCAGGAAACAGAGTAAGTTCCCGGCCGAACCGGCCGGGCGCCTCTGCCCGGCGTCTACCGAATAAACACCACCCCCATCGCGAATAAGACGGAATAAATCAGCACCAGTTGGGCCGTACCGCCCAGGGTTTTGTTCAGGGCCCGACCCTCGGCCCCTTTAAACTCGCGGTAGAGGGCCAGGGCCCGGGGCAGGGAAAGCCAGCACAGAAGCGCGCCCGGCGAGACCTGCCCCGCCAGCCACAACCCCCCGGGAACGCAGTAGGCCCCCAGCAGGCAGAGCCGGTATTCGGTCCACATGGCCCTGCGGCCGAGCACGACGGCCAGGGTCCGTTTGTTGGCCAGGGTGTCCGTGGGGATATCCGGGTATTGTTGACCACCAGAATGTTGACAATCAGCAGTCCCGGCGCCACGGAGGCCCAGCCGATCGTGGCGCTAAGCGTGCCGGCTTGTACATAATAGGTGCCGCAGACGGCGGCGACTCCGAAAGTCAGGAAAACGAAGACCTCTCCGAGGGCATGGTAGCCGTAAGGAAACGGGCCGCCCGTGTAAGCCAGCGCGGCGATGACCAGGGCGATCCCCAGGGCCAGGACCGGCCAGCCCCGCAGCCAGACCAGATATAAACCGGGCAGCAGGGCCAGGGCAAAGACGGCCGCGGTGGCGAGGCGCATCCGCCCCGGGCTGATCAGCCCGGCAGCCGTGACCCGGGTGGGCCCGAGACGATCGGGTGTATCCG
>JALOOY010000541.1 GCA_025454185.1 Thermodesulfobacteriota bacterium | reverse complement strand
AAATTACTTGTCAAAAATATGAATTTCTGATAAATAGCTAATGTTTAATGAAAAACGCCTATTTTTTCATTATGAGGAGGTAGCTAGTGAAGGATGATCTGAATATTGTCGGTCAAAGGGTGGTGCGCAGCGATTCCCTGGCCAAGGTCACCGGTGAGGCCCGTTATACCGCCGACTTGAAGCTGCCCAACATGCTGGTGGCGAAGGTTTTGCGCAGCCCCCATGCCCACGCCAGGATTGTCCGTATCGACACCAAGCCGGCTTCAAAGGTGCGGGGGGTGAAGGCGGCGGTGAGCGGCTTTGACGCCCACGGGATCAAGTGGGGCGTCTTTCGCTATACCCAGGACCACGCCATGTTGCCCACGGACAAGGTCCGCTACATCGGGGAAGACGTGGCGGCCGTGGCGGCCGTGGATGAGGAAGCGGCCCTGGAGGGTTTGTCGGCCATCCGGGTGGAATACGAGCCCCTGCCGGCCGTTTTCGATCCCCTGGAGTCGATGAAGGACGGCGCCCCGCAGATCCACGACGCCTATAAAAACAACATCAATATTCACGTCCACATCGACGTGGGCGAGGTGGACCAGGCAATGGCCAAGGCCTACCTGGTCCGTGAGGATACCTTCAACGCCGCCGGCGAGGCCTACGCCATGATGGAGCCCTATGCCGTGGTGGCCTCCTACAAAAACGGCACCCTCGATCTCTGGATGCCCAACGCCGGACCCCATGTCCGGGCCAAGGCCCTTTCGAATCTGCTGAAGATCCCTCTCAACCGGGTGCGGGTCCGCCACATCAATTCCGGCGGCGCCTTCGGCGGGCGGTCGGAAGTGGCCCCTGGGGACCTGGTGGCCGCGCTTTTATCCATCAAGGCCGGCCGGCCGGTCAAGCTGGTCCTTTCCCGCGAGGAAAATGCCACGAGCTCGCGGCAGATCCACGACATCAGCGCCACGATCAAAACGGGCCTGAAGAAGGACGGCACCATCGTGGCCAAGGACTACCGGGCCGTTTATAACGGCGGCGCCTACAGCTCGACGGGCCCCATCGCCACCTCCATTCCTTTTTACGTTTACGAGGAATGCTACCGCTTCCCCAACGTCCGCTATAACGGGAACAAGGGCATCCGGGGCATGTACGGCTGCCACGGCCGGGCCTTTCTGGCCGGCAACGAGGTGCAGATGGACCTCATGGCCAAGGAACTCGGTCTGGACCCCGTGGAAATACGCCTCAAGAACGGCCTGCGGGCCGGCGAAGAGACGGCGACGAAGTCCAAGATCAGCAGTTGCGGCCTCCAGGAAACCATCCGGGCCACGGCCGAAAAAACCAACTTCAAAAAGAAATGGACCGCCAAGAGCAAACACCAGGGTATCGGCATGGGCTGCGTGGCCATCATGTGCGGGTTCCCCATGGGCTTCCGTTCCGGCTCGTCGTGCTTTGTCAAGTTCAATGACGATGGTCAGGTGACCCTGGTTACCGGCCTGGTGGACAACGGTCAGGGCAACGAATCCATGGTAATTCAGGTGGCGGCCGAGGTTCTGGGTGTGCCCATGGCGGACATTAACCTCATTAACGCCGACACGGAAGTCACCAACCTCGATCCGGGCGCCTACTCCCAGGCGGCGGCCTTCGTGGGGGCCAACGCCGTGAAGGCGGCCTGTGAAAAGGCCAGGGCCAGGATCGTCGCCATTGCCGCGGAAAAACTCGGCATACCGGAAGGCGCCGTGGCCCTGAAAGACCGCCTGGCCTATTGCGCTACCCAACCCGACAAAAAAATGCCCATCTCCTGGGTGGTGCGCGAGGCCTTCTTCCGGGGCGAACCGGTCGAGGCCACGGGCGCTTACTTTCCCCACATCGATTTCGAGCGGGAATGGGTCTCCCGGCCCTGGGGCCAGATGGCCGGGACCTTCTCCTTCGGCACTTCCGTGGCGGAGGTAGCCATCGATCCGGAAACGGGCCGGGTCACGATCCCCCGTTTCACGGCAGCCCACGACTGCGGCCGGCCCATCAATCCCATGGCCGTGGAAGGGCAGATGGAGGGGTCCATCCAGCAGGCCGGCGTGGCCACCATCACCGAGGGGAATCTCTGGCACGGCGGCTTCCTGTTGAATCCGGATTTGCTGGAATACAAAGTGCCTCTGGCCTGCGACATGCCGGAAATAGAGACGATCATTGTCAGTTCGCGGGATCCGGAAGGGCCTTTCGGCGCCAAAGAGGGGGGCCTGACCGTCCGCATGAACGCCTACAGCGCCGTGGCCTGCGCCGTGGCCAACGCCACCGGCACGCTGTTTACCGATTTGCCGCTGACCCCGGACCGGGTGATGCAACTATTAGAACGAAAAAAGGGGGAGAAGGAATGATCCTGCCCAAATTTGAATACAAACGGGCGAGCAGCCTGGCCGAAGCCATCGGCTATTTTAACCAGTTTAAGGGGCAGGCCCTTTATCTGGCCGGCGGAACGGACCTGCTGCCCCTGTTGAAGCAGCGCCTGTTCCAGCCGGCGGCCGTCATCGACCTCAAGCCCATCGGCGAGTTGAACGCCCTTTCCCGAGACAAACGGTGGCTGACCATCGGCGCCAACGTAGCCCTTTTTCGCCTCAAACAGGAGGACATGGTGCAGGAATACTTTCCTGCTCTGGCGGCATCCCTGGAGGCCACCTCCTGCGAAACGCTGCAGATGCGGGGCAGCCTCGGCGGCAACCTACTCCAGGACGCGCGCTGCCTGCAGTTCAATAAATCCCTGGAATGGCGTACGGCCCGGGGCTTCTGCTGGAAAATGGGGGGGCCGGCCTGCAACGTCGTTCCCAACGCCAAGAATTGTTTTGCCAACTACAGCAGCGACAACGCGCCCGCGCTCCTGTCCCTCTCGGCCCAGGCCAGATTGGTCGGTCCGGGGGGGGAACGGACGGTAAAATTGGAAAAGCTCTACAGCGCCGACGGCCGGAAGCCCCTGGCCCTCCAGCCGGGAGAAATCCTGACCCAAATACGCATCCCGTTGGAGAAGACGGGCGGAACTTACGAGAAGCTGCGGGTCCGGGATTCCCTGGACTATCCCCTGGTGGGCGTGGCCGTTTCCCTGAAAGGGGAGGTGACCCGGGTTTGCGTCGGCGGTGTCGGTCCGGCTCCCCGTCTTTACCAGCTCCAAAAGCTCGATGACGTTAGTGTCCAGGAGGCGGCGGCCCGGGCGGCCGCCGAAGCCAAGCCGGTCTTGAACACCGTTCTTCCCCCGGCTTACCGCAAGAAAATGGTCGGAGTCCTGTTTAAAAGAGCGATCAAAAAAGTGCAGCAGGGGGGCAGGCGATGAAGACGATCAAAGTAACTTTTCAAATAAACGGCGAGCAGGTTACGCTGGCGGTGCGGCCTTACGAAACCCTGCTGGAGGTCCTCCGCGAAAGGCTCTCCCTGACCGGGGCCAAAGAGTCCTGCGGCCTGGGGGCCTGCGGGGCCTGCACGGTGGTGGTGAACGACATACCGCTGCGGGCCTGCCTGGTCCTGGCCCCCGAGGTGGACGGCGCGGTGATCACCACGGTGGAAGGTCTGAAGCAGGACGGAA
>JALOOY010000046.1 GCA_025454185.1 Thermodesulfobacteriota bacterium | reverse complement strand
AGCCCAGAGCCCAGAGCCCGGCGGGTCTGGCATCCGCATTCGCAGCATTAACGGCATGTTCGGTTTTCATGGTTAAATCGGTCAATTAAGCCACTATTCGGGCTTTTATTCAAGAACTTTATTTCCTGCGTCCTTGCGGACCCTTTTTTTGATAAATAATCATATTATAGTCAAAATATAGCTATATCTTATTGACATAAACAATATATCTTGTATGATTTCGCTGTCCAAGGTAATAATTGGAAAATTTCAGTCAACAATCGGGATCTAACCATCGGAAATTCATCCCCGGGAGGGCCTTGCTTTGGACTTAGGCATCTTAGGACAGATTCATTTCAATTGGGAATTCGTAACCGGCCTTTTGAGCATCATACTCATCGACCTGATCCTGGCCGGGGACAATGCCGTGGTCATCGCCATGGCCGTGCGCTCCCTGCCGCGCAAGCAGCGCAACCGCGGCATCGCCTTCGGGGCCGGAGCCGCCGTGGTCCTGAGGGTAGTTTTGACCTTTTTTGCCGCCCAGCTTCTCCAGATCAATTTCATAAAATTTATCGGCGGGGCCGTCATCCTCTGGATCGCCGTCAAACTGTTCGTGGAAGGGGCGCCGCAAGAAGAAGGTCACCAGGAAGCCAAAACGCTGGCCCAGGCCGTTTGGATCATCATCATCGCCGACTTGACCATGTCCACCGACAACGTGCTGGCCGTGGCCGGGGCCTCCAAAGGGAATCTGTTTTTGCTGCTTTTCGGGCTGGCCCTGAGCATCCCTTTCGTGGTCTTCACCAGCAACCTCCTTTCCATGTTGATGGACAAATACCCGATCATAATCTATATCGGCGCCGCCGTCCTAGGCCGGGTAGGAGGCGAAATGATGATTACCGATCCCTTTGTCGTCCAACTGCTCCACCCGGCCAAATGGTTCCAATACAGCCTGGAATTGTTTTGCCTGGTGGGAGTCCTGGTGCTCGGCAAGCTCCTGGTCAGACGCAAGATATCCCGGGCCGAGCAGGAATATCCAAAATCCAAGAACACGCCGCCTTCGGCGTAATCAATGAGAAGGAGTGATGGCTATGGCCATATTGTCTATTTCCAGGGAATATCGCAGCGGCGGAGAGGAGATCGGCCGGGCCGTGGCCAAGGAATTGGGCTACGACTATGTGGATAAGGAAAGATTGATCCACGACATTCACAGCGCCGGAGAAAAATGGGAAAATCTCACCCGGGAAGTGGACGAAGTCACCCCCTCCCTCTGGGAGCGTTTTGACTGGCAATACCGGGGATACATTGCCTTGGTGGAGGCCCACATCCTGGAATATGCTTTGCGGAATCGGGTGGTCCTTTTAGGGCGCGGCGGCCATATCCTGCTCCGTGACGTGCCCTATGCCCTCAAGGTTCGGATTACCGCCCCCCTGGAAACGAGAATCGAACGGGTGCTGCAAAAGGAACGGCTGGACCGTCGGACAGCCCAGGCCCTGATTGAAAAGACGGACCGCGCCCGGGAAGGTTACATCAAGTCTAATTACGGAGAAGACTGGAGCGACGTTCAGTTCTACGACTTGGTTTTCAACACCGGCCTGCAAGCGTACGAACAGGTGGTTACCTTACTGGTCCAGGCCCTGCAGGAGTCGGACACCAAGGCGACCCCGGAAGCCGAACAGAGACTGCGGGGACAGGCCGTGGCCGCCAGGGTCAAGGCCCGGCTGGTTATTGATCCCCAGGTCTTTATCCCCACCCTGGAGGTTTTTCACGACGGCGCGGCCGTCGTCCTCCGGGGGGCGGTTCATTCATCGAAGGAGTATCAGTACCTCGAGGAAACAGCCCGAAAATTTGCTTCCGACCTGCCTGTCCGCAACGAATTACACTACCGGGGGTAAGGACGGCGCTTTCGGGACGACCCCGAATACGGAGCGCTTGTTCCATCAGTACGAAGAGAGCGCCCTTCATCGTCGAGTTTCTATTCCAACCAAAAAAATTCTATTTTTTTGGCTTGATTTCAGGAGGTTTTGGGTATGGACAAATGGACATTCGGTATGACCATGCTCATCGTCGGCATGGGCGGTACCCTGCTGACCTTGATTCTGTTGAGTCTGATCATGGGTGCTTTGAAAAGGGTCTTTCCCGTCAAGGACGGCGAGGAATAAAAGAAAGGTAGGTACGATATGGTTGAAGCCATCGTCAACGGCTTGTCCGGCCTCATCGCCGGAATGGTGAACCTGCAATGGGCCAACCTGGTGATGATTGCGGTCGGCGGCCTGTTACTATATTTGGGCATCAAAAAGGATTTCGAACCCCTGCTGCTGGTGCCCATCGGTTTCGGGGCCATTCTGGTCAATATCCCCCTGGCCAACCTCATGGAACCCGACGGCTTCCTGCGGATCATTTACGACGCCGGTGTCATGACGGAACTGTTTCCTCTCCTGATATTTGTCGGCATCGGGGCCATGACCGACTTCGGTCCGGTCCTGGAGAACCCCTACACCTTTTTGTTGGGGGCCGCCGGTCAGTTCGGTATTTTTTTGACCCTGCTGCTGGCCTTGGCCCTGGGTTTCAAGGCCCTGGACGCGGTAACCATCGGCATCATCGGCGCCTGTGACGGCCCGACGGTCATCTACGTGGCTTCCCAGTACGCGCCCCATCTGCTGGGGCCCGTCTCCGTGGCCGCTTACTCCTATATGTCCCTGGTCCCGCTGCTGCAGCCGCCCATCATGCGGGCATTGACCACCGAAAAAGAGCGTCAGGTGGTCATGAAAACCACGAAAAAGACCGTGTCCAAAACCACCCGGATCCTTTTCCCCATCGTCATCACCATCGTGGGCGGTTTAATAGCGCCCATGGGCCTGCCGCTGCTGGCCTCCATCATGCTCGGCAACCTGATGAAGGAATCCGGCGTCGTGCCGCGCCTGACCAATACCGCTTCCAATGAGCTGGCCAACATCGTCACCCTGCTGCTGGGCATCTCCATCGGGGCTACCATGAGCGGCCCGGTCTTCGTCCAGACCACCACCCTGATCATCCTGGCCCTGGGCTTCCTGGCCATTTGCCTGGACACGGCCTGCGGGGTCCTCTTCGGCAAGGCCCTCTGCGCCCTGACCAAGGGCAAGGTCAACCCGCTCATCGGGGCCGCGGGCATCTCGGCCTTCCCCATGTCGGCCCGGGTGGTGCAAAAGGAAGGATTCAGGTATAACCGGAAAAATTATCTACTGATGCACGCCATGGGCGCCAACGCCGGCGGACAGGTGGGCTCGGTCATGGCCGCCGCCGTCATGTTGTCGGTGCTGAAGGGGATGGGGATCATCTAAAGACGGACCTTGGATACTCGATACTGGATCAGCATTTTTAGGAGGTGTTATGACTGCGCCCGTTTATTTCGTGGATTTGCAGACTTCGTTGAAGGAAAACCGGCTGGAACGCCTCGGCCAGTTGCTGGACCGGGTGGCCTTTTCCAACCCCCTGAAAAAGAATCATCTGGTGGCTATCAAGATCCATTTTGGCGAAAAGGGGAACACGGCCTACGTGCGGCCCATCTATCTGCGGCCGGTCACCGACAAGGTCAAAGCCTGGGGCGGGAAACCCTTCGTCACCGACGCTAACACCCTGTATGTGGGCACCCGGGCCGAGAGCGTCTCCCACCTCCAGACGGCTATCGAAAACGGGTTTTCCTATGAAACCATCGGCGCCCCCCTGATCATTGCCGACGGGTTGCGGGGCCAATCGTCGGTCAAGGTCCCGGTGCGCTTGAAGCATTTTAAAACGGCGGCCGTCGCCGCCGACATCGCCCTGGCCGACGGGTTCATCAGCGTGGCCCACTTCAAGGGGCACGAACTGGCCGGCTTCGGCGGGACCATCAAAAACGTGGGCATGGGCTGCGCGGCCCGGGAAGGGAAGCTGATTCAGCATTCCAACATTTCACCCAAAGTGACCCGCAAGAAATGCATCGGCTGCGGTGAGTGTGTCAGCCACTGCGCCCAGGGGGCCATCGCCCTGGAAGAAAAAAAATCGGTGATCAACCCGGAGACCTGCGTGGGCTGCGGCGAGTGCATTCTGACCTGTCCCCAGGGGGCCATCCAGGTCCAGTGGAACGAATCCATTCCCGTCTTTCAGGAAAAAATGGTGGAATACACGGCCGGTGTCCTCAAGGGCAAAGAGGGCCGGACCCTGTTCCTGAATTTTTTGACCGACATCTCCCCGGCCTGCGACTGCTACGGCCATGCCGACCGGCCCATCGTCCGGGACATCGGCATCCTCGCTTCCACCGATCCGGTGGCCATCGACCAGGCCTCGGCGGACCTGGTCAACCGGGAACCGGGCAACCGGGATTCGGCATTGACTAAAAATTTCGAGGCCGGGGAGGACAAGTTTCGGGGGGTCTATCCCCAGATCGACTGGGAAAGACAATTGGTTTACGGGGAAGAAATAGGACTGGGAACCCGTCAATACGATTTGATCCCGGTTCTGCCTAAGGCCTGACCGGCCGCAATAGATTCCGAAGCCAAAAAAAATCCGGACCGGTCCCACCCCTTTGGACCTGGTCCGGAATTTTTTTTCATTGGCAGGCGGGTACCCTACCAGGACGGTCGCGGCCTCCCGCCGACTCTTCTTTTTATTTATTCTTGGGCGACGCTTTGGCGTTGAGATATTCCTGCACCCTGGCCCGGGCTTCCAGGTAATCCTTCCGGAGTTGGGTCGCGGCATCCCGTACTTCCAGCATATACTGCCGCTCACTGTCGGAAACAAGTCTCACGACTCCCAGGTCGTGTTTAGAGCGGACGATGGCCCCGGAGGGTACATAGGTAAACTGGTCCAACTTGGCCCGCATGACCGCGGCAGCCATGCCTATCCAAACATGGTCTTCGAGGGTGGCGCTGTAAACGGTAGCCCTGACGGCCAAAAAACATTCCTCACCGATGGTGCACGGTCCGTGAATCGTGACGCCGTGCGCGATGGAAGACTTGGCGCCGATGATCACCGAGGTACCCCCATGGCTGTGGATGATGACCCCGTCCTGGATATTGACCTCTTCGCCGATGACGATAGGCATGACTTTTCCGTCGGGCCCGCGTTCATCGGCCCGGATGACGGACAAAGGCCCCACAAAGACATCCTTTTCGATGACCACGTTGCCAATGATCTGGGCCGAAGGATCGATCAGCGAGTCCGCATGTATTTTGGGCCGATCTCCTACGAGGTTGGGTCTGATGTTGTCGAAAGGCATTCCCTGCTCCTCCTGTTGTAAATCGGTCTCTGACGTTATATCGCCATCCGGTGCCTAGCCGGTTCTCAGGTTCCCCGATGACGATTCGGTCGGTAGTAGTCGTAACGATTCGCCGCTGTTCATCACAACCCGCGGAGGATTGTGAAAGAGGGAGGTTAGAGATCCAAGGTACATATTGGGCCGGCCTCTATTTGACCAGGACTTTCTTATAGATAGGGCGAGTATACGTAATAGGGCAAAGGCAGGTCAAGAAGAAAAAATCATTGACAGGGGGTCTGGCAACCCCTCAAATTAGGGATGGTGGGCGATGCGGGACTTGAACCCACGGCCTTTGGTTCCGGAGACCAACGCTCTATCCAACTGAGCTAATCGCCCACGATCGGTGTGGATATCATTAATCCGGCGGGATCGGGTCAAAGAAATTTCGTAACTTGATTTTATAGCACATTCATTATAAGAATACAATATGGAAAAAGAAGAGCTGTCCCAATTGAAAATCACCCGCCCGGCCGGGGAACCTTCCGGTCCCCGGCGGATAAGGAAAAAGAGGACGGTCTGGCTGCTGCTGATCCCGGCCATTCTTTTGCTGCTGGGCTATTTGTATAGCCAAGGTCTGCTGCAACCGGCCCAGGAGGTATCTCTGACCACCGTTTCCCTGGTCTTTCCCTCCCAGCCTTTGACCACGCTCAACGCCAGCGGTTACGTGGTGGCCCAGCGCAAGGCCGCCGTGGCCTCCAAGGGAACCGGGCGCCTGGAATTTCTGGCCGTGGAGGAAGGGTCCCGGGTCCGGAAAGGACAACTGATCGCCCGTCTGGAAAACGCCGACCTGCAGGCCGCGGCCGGCCAGGCCGAGGCCGCTCTGAACACTGCCCGGGCCAACCTGAACCAGGTTCGAGCTGAAATCAAGAACGATCGCTTACGTTACGACCGCTATCAAAGGCTGGTGCAATCCAAGGCCATCGCCCAGTCGGATTTCGATTCCACCGAAGCCAAACTCAACCAGGCCCTGGCCGCCGAGGCGGCCGCTGTGTCTCAAATTAAGGCGGCCGAAGCCGCGCTGCAGGCTACGCGGGTAGCCCTGGAGTATACCCTGATCCGGGCCCCTTTCGACGGCGTCATCCTGACCAAAAACGCCGACGTGGGGGAGGTAGTGGCCCCTTTCGGCTCTTCGGTCAACGCCAAAGCCGCTGTGGTCACCATGGCGGATATGGGCTCCCTGATCGTGGAAGCCGACGTCTCCGAAATCAATCTGGAGAAAGTCCGGGTGGGACAACCCTGCGAGATCACCCTGGACGCCTTTCCGGAGGAACGGTTCCCGGGGGAAGTCCATATGATCGTCCCCACCGCGGACCGCTCCAAGGCCACGGTCCTGACCAAGATCAAGTTCCTTAAGAAGGACGAAAGGGTCCTGCCCGAGATGAGCGCCAAAGCCGCCTTCCTGACCCGCCCCCTGGCCGGCGGGGAAAAACCGAAACTTGGTGTTAACCCGGGGGTTTTGGTCACCAGAAAGGGCAATAATTTTGCTTTCCTGCTGAATGGGGACACAGTCCGGGAAATCCCGGTTACCAAGGGCGCCCCGCTGGCCGACCTGGTGGAAATTATTTCCGGTCTGAAGGCCGGGGACAAGGTGGTGCTCAACCCTCCCCAGGGATTGAAGGATGGAAACCGGGTGAAGGTGGCGGAAAAATAATCCATTAGCAACAGAGGCTAAGAAGGGTTAAATTCGAAGCACGAAATTCGAAATCCGAAATAAAATCAAATGACCGAAATACAAATCACCAAAACGTAGTAAAAGCTAAAGTACAGTGCAGTCACACCCGTCTGGACGTTGAGACATTCGAATTTTGAATTTGTTTCGAGTTTCGGATTTCGGATTTCGAGTTTAACTTGGGAATTATCCTCTTATTATTTCATAACCCACAACCAACCCCATGCCTCTCCCCCTAAGCTACAGCTTCCGCAATCTCTGGACCCGAAAACTGACCACGCTGCTGACCGCCATCGGCATGGCCCTGGTGGTCTTCGTCTTTGCCGCCGTGCTTATGCTGGCCGAGGGGCTTAGAAAAACCCTGGTGGAGACCGGTTCGGTCGACAACGTGGTGGTGGTCCGCCGGTCCGCGGACAGTGAGGTGGTCAGCATCGTCCAGCGGACGGAGGCCGCCATCATAGAGACCCGGCCGGAAATCGCCACTAACGACCGCGGTCGGCCCCTGACGGCCCGGGAGGTCATGGTACTCATCGCCCTGCCCAAGGCCGGCAGTCAGACCGTGGGCAACGTGCCTATCCGGGGCATCACCGAAACCTCCCTCCTGCTTCGCCCGCAGGTCAAGCTGGTTTCCGGGCGCTTCCTCCAGCCGGGCTCCTCGGAAATCCTGATCGGTGGGAGCATTGCCAAACGCTTCCAGGGTACCGGCCTGGGCCAGAACCTCCGTTTCGGCCTCCGGGACTGGCGCATAGTCGGGATCCTGGATGCGGGCCGCACCGGTTTCGACTCGGAGATCTGGGCCGACGCCGACCAACTGATGAGTACCTTTCGCCGGCCGGTCTATTCGTCGGTAATCCTGAAGTTGCGCGACCGGGATTCCTTCGCCGCCCTGAAGGAAGATTTGGAGACCGACCCCCGCCTTACCGTGGTGGCCAAGCCGGAGACCCGTTTCTATGCCGATCAGTCCGAGATCATGGCCCGCTTCATCCGCATCCTGGGCCTGTCCCTGACCGTCATTTTCTCCGTGGGGGCCATGATCGGGGCCATGGTGACCATGTACGCGGCCGTGGCCAACCGCACCATCGAGATCGGCACCCTCCGCGCCCTGGGCTTTCACCGGGGCAGCATCCTGGGTGCTTTTCTGATCGAGGCCCTGCTCCTGGGCGTCCTGGGCGGCCTGCTGGGCCTGGCTGCCGCCTCGGCTATGCAGTGGGTAACCATCTCCACCATCAACTGGCAGACCTTTTCCGAACTGGCCTTCAGTTTCGTTCTGACCCCGCAAATCGCGACGGAAACGATCGGATTTGCCGTTCTCATGGGGCTGCTGGGCGGCTTCCTGCCCGCGTTTCGGGCGGCCCGCCTCAACATCGTCGAGGCCTTGCGGACCAGCTAACGGTCCCCTCCCAGCCCCACCCAGGGCTACATTCCGAAATTCGATGTTGGTGCTGGAGGCTCGATGTTCGGTCTTTATTTTCTTATTAGACGCCCAG
>JALOOY010000045.1 GCA_025454185.1 Thermodesulfobacteriota bacterium | reverse complement strand
GAAAAAATGGGCCATCCAGCCCATTTTTGGCAAAACTTTTATAATATATAATAAATCAGAAATTAGCAATAAAATTAATTATGATTTTTCCATCTTTAGTGCCCTCACAAGACGGGCAGATACTTTTCGATTTCATAGCGGCTCACATGGGTTCGGTAGCGGTCCCATTCGATTTCCTTGTTTTCGATGAATTTTTCAAAAATATGGTCTCCCAGGGCCTCCCGGACCAGGGCGCTTTTCTTCACTTCCTCCAGGGCGGCGTAGAGGTTGCCCGGCAGGGACTGGATCCCGCGGGCTTCCCGTTCTTTCTGATTCATTTCGTATATATCCTCCTCCACCGGCGCCGGCAGGGGATAGCCGCCTTCGATCCCGGCCAGTCCCGCCGCCAACTGGACGGCGAAGGACAGATAGGGATTGCAGGCCGGGTCCGGCGACCGAAATTCGATGCGGGTGGCCTTTTCCTTGCCGGGCTTGTACATGGGGACCCGAATCATGGTGGAGCGGTTCCGGCGGGCCCAGGACACGTAGACCGGGGCTTCGTACCCAGGGACCAGCCGTTTATAGGAATTCACCCACTGGTTGTTGATGGCCGTCATTTCCCGGGCGTGGCGCATGAGTCCGGCAATGTAGCCCTTGGCCACGTCCGACAGGTGGTACTCGTCGGCGGGGTTGAAAAAGGCGTTTTTACTGCCCAGGAAGAGGGACTGGTGGGTGTGCATGCCGCTGCCGTTAATGCCGAAGACCGGCTTGGGCATGAAGGTGGCATAATAGCCCTGGCGGCGGGCGATTTCTTTCACCACGATGCGGTAGGTCATGGTCATGTCGGCCATCTGCAGGCCTTCGGCATAGCGCAGATCGATTTCATGCTGGCTGGGCGCGACTTCGTGGTGGCTGTATTCCACGCGGATGCCCATGGACTGGAGGCTGAAAATGGTTTCCCGCCGCAGATCGGCCCCCAGATCCTGGGGGCGGGAATCGAAATAGCCGCCGGAGTCCAGGAAGCGAGTGTCCTGGCTGTCGGCGAAATAGAAGTACTCCAATTCCGGGCCGACAAAAAACTGATAGCCCTTTTCACTCGCCCGGGCCAGAAGGCGCTTGAAGGCGAAGCGGGGATCTCCCGGGTATGGGGAGCCGTCCGGCTGCAGGATGTCGCAAAACATGCGGGCCACCGGCCGCTCTCCCTGACGCCAGGGGACCAGTTGAAAGGTGACCGGGTCCGGTTTGGCGATCATGTCCGATTCCTCGATCCGGGCGAACCCTTCGATGGAGGAGCCGTCGAAGCCCATTCCTTCACTGAGGCCCTCTTCCAGTTCCGAGGGGGTTACGGCAAAACTTTTTAACAGGCCCAGAATATCGGTGAACCAGAACTGGATAAAGCTGATATCCCGATCGCGGACCAGCCGCAGCACGTCTTCGGCGGATTGACAAAGCATGGATCATACCTCCCGGATTCTAAGATTTAAATGGGTAAAACAAAATATCATAACCCACACGTACGGTTTGATCCACCCTTTTTGTTAGGAATACTGAAAAATTCATTGAAAATGAAGCGCACATTATGGGTCACCCGACGGTAATGTGTGAGCAGGTCCCAGGAAGGGACCGGCGCCTCGCCCAAGCCCATGAGGTTCAGGCGGGCCAGACGGGCCATTTCCGAGGCCGAATAGGCCCGGGGTTCCTCCCGCCGATCCAGGAGCAACTGGAGACCGTGGTCCAGGGAGGTGAGAAACTGGTGGCTTTCCCGCAGGGTCCGTGAACGTTCCTCCGTAAGGACGCCCAGAGACTGGAGGACCTTCAGATTTTCCAGGGTGTCGGTGCCCCGCACCTCCGGGGCCTCATAGCCGTGGACCTGCTGGAGGTGCTGGACAATAAATTCGATATCGGTCAGTCCGCCGTGGCCCAGTTTGGGATTGAACCGTCCCGGCCCTTCACCGGAGCGTTCGGCCTCCATGCGCCCGCGGTAATAGGCCATTTCCTCCCGGCCGTCGGGCGGCGGCGGTGCGCCGTACAGGATCTGCCGGATTGCTTCTTCCACCTGCCTGGTCAGCCCTGCGGGTCCGCCGATCACCCGGGCTTTGCCCAGCATCTGGCGTTCCCAGCTCTGGGCCGGGCCGTGGTAATACTCGCGGAAGGCCTGCAGGGAAACGACCAACGGGCCGAAGGTGCCGGAAGGCCGCAGCCGGGTGTCCACCGTATACCCCGGTCCTTCTTTCAAAGGGAGCGACATATAGGAGATCAGGCGCTGGGCCAGACGGACCAGGTACTCGTGCCAGGTGATCAAGGGGCGCCGATCTTTCCCCGAGGACCGCAGGGGCAGCGGTTTCCCGTTTTCCGCGAGGTTTTTCAAGGAATAGATAAACATGAGGTCCAGGTCGGAGGCGTAGCCCAATCCCCGGCCTCCCCATTTCCCCAGCCCCAGCAGGCAGAAAGGGGTTGAGGCCTGTTCCCGTGAAGGCGGCAGGGCCATGGGCGGCCGGACCTCCCGGGTCAGGGTCTCTGCGGCGATGCGGCCGGTCTCCATGATCACCCGATCGGCCAGTCGGGTCAGCCAATGGCTGGCCTCCTGGGGATCGAGGCGGTTCCCCATTTCCTCTAAAGCAATTTCCAGGATGTGTTCATTTTTCCAAAGACGCAGACGGGCCAGGTCTTCTTCCGGATCGGCGGTAGTCCCTTTGCGGCGGGGCAGCGGGGCCGGCCAGTCGGAGTAGAAGGAAAGCGCCGTTTCCCGGCGCAGCGCCAGCCGTTCGATCAGGCCCGGGTTCAGAATAAAGAGGCGGGCCAGCAGGGCGCTGCGGGCAAAAAGCAGGAGGACTTCCTGCACCAGGGAGGCCCGCTCCAGGAGCATGGAAAGGATCCCCAGGCGGCCCCCGACACTCCGCAGGTAACGGTCCAGGAAGAAAAGGGCCTGGTCCGGGTCCGGGGTCTGGAGAACACCGCTGAGCAGGACCGGATAGAGACGGGCCAGGATTTCTTTCTCCCGGACCGGCGTGTAGGCGGAGGCCAGGCGCCGGCGCCAGTAGGTAACGACTTCCTGCACCCCGTTCCGGTTCTGAAAACCCAGGGCCTGCAGTTCCTGGTCCCAGTCCGCCGGTTCGGCAGGTCCCAGGAGGCTGCGGATCTGCCCCTGCGCGGCCGGGGCCGCGGCCAGGAGCAGGTTGCCGAAAATGTGCTGGACCCGGGTGCGCACCCGACCGAGCGCTTGCCGGAAGGTCGTCCGATCCAGTGGGGCCGATCTCCTGGCCCGGGGCAGATGACGGGCAATTTGTTCCAGCACCCCGTCGTCCGCGGGCAGGGAATGGGTCTGGCGCTGGTGGCGCATCTGAATCCGGTGTTCCAGGGTCCGTAAAAACACATAAGCCCGGTACAGGTCACGGTACTCCTCCCGGGGAAGAATGGTGGCCTCGTGCAGTTTGCGCAGGGCCTTCAGCGTGTTCCGCTCCCGGACGGCCGGCAGCCGTCCCCCGAAGACGATCTGCAGGGATTGGACGATAAATTCGATTTCCCGGATGCCGCCGGGGCCGAGCTTGATGTTGTCGCCGGCCAGGAGATGGGCCCGGGTTTCCTGAAGGATGCGCTCCTTCATCTGCCGGATTTCGGCCAGAATGGAGTAGTCCAGGAAACGGCGATAGATGACGGGCTGGACGGCCTTCAGGAATTGCCGCCCCAGGTCGGGGTTGCCGGCCACCACCCGGGTCTTGATCAAAGCCAGCCGTTCCCAGGTCCGGGCCTCCGACTGGTAATACTCCAGGGCGCTGTCCAGGCTCAAGGCCGGCTCGGAATCCTTGCCCCCGGGCCGCAGATTTAAATCCACCCGGAAGACCAGGTCCCCGTTGACCAGGGACCCCAGGGCCTGGCTGATCCGCCGGGTCAGCCCCTGATAAAATTCCCGCTGCTCGGGGGGGGAATAAGGCAGTTCCGGGTGGGGCTCGTAAAGGAAAATGAGATCGATATCGGAACTGAAATTGAGTTCCTCCCCCCCGAATTTTCCCAGACCGAGCACCAGCAGCCCTTTTTTCTCCAGGAAAATCGGGTCCCAGCCCTTTTCCCGGACCTGCTCCCGGTAGCAATAGGCCGTAGCCGCTTCCAGACAAACCTGGGCCAGGTCGGTCAGCTCGCGGGTGACCTCTTTCAGGGAGATCAGGCCGCCCAGATCGCCGGCGGCGATGCGCAGGAGGGCTTCCTGCTTGAAACGCCTGAGGGCCGCGCAAAAGGCCGGGAAATCCTGACGGCCGGACAATTTTTCCTGGAGCCGCCGGGCCAGCATCTGGCGGGAGACCCGGACCCGGAGGCCGTCCCGGAGGAACAGCTCCTGCTCCAGCTCCGGTTGCTGCTGCAGCACCTGACTGAGATAGGGGGAAAAATCCCGGACTTTTTGTAAAAGGGCCTGCCCTTCGGCGGTCATGGTAATTGCTTCGCTTTAGAAATCCAGTGGAAACACATTGCAACATGTGGAAGCCGGCGCCATGGTCGTTCATTAATAATTAATAATATGGATTATTAATTGCTAATGAGACGTTTCGGCGGCGGGTCTTTAACGCCGGCCCGCCGCCGGTATTTATTTAGGTTTGGGCCTGCACCGGCCGGTTAAATATCAAAGTAGAGCATGAATTCATGCGGATGGGGCCGGAGCCGCACGGGATTGAGCTCGCCCTCGATCTTGTACTCGATCCATTTTTCAATGACGTCCGGGGTGAAGACATCGCCGCGGAGCAGGAATTCATGGTCTTTTTTCAGGGCTTCCAGGGCCTCGTCCAATGATCCGGGGGCCGAAGGGACATTGGCCAGTTCTTCCGGGCTGAGTCCGTAGATGTCCTTGTCCAGCGGTTCACCGGGGTCGAGGCGGTTCTCGATCCCGTCGATGACGGCCATGAGAATGGCTGAAAAGGCCAGGTAGCCGTTGCAGGACGGGTCCGGGGTCCGGAATTCCAGCCGCTTGGCCTTGGGGGAGGGGGAGTACATGGGAATGCGGATGGCGGCGCTGCGGTTACGGCTGGAATAGGCCAGGTTAACCGGGGCTTCGAAGCCCGGGACCAGCCGTTTATAGGAATTGGTGGTCGGGTTGGTGAAGGCGCAGAGGGCGCGGGCGTGCTTCAGGATGCCCCCGGCGGCCCAGAGGGCCTCCTGGCTCAGACCGGCGTACTTGTCTCCGGCAAAGAGCGGGTTGCCGCCTTTCCAGAGGCTCACATGGGTATGCATGCCGGAACCGTTGTCGCCGAATAGAGGCTTGGGCATGAAGGTGACGGTCTTCTGATTGCGCTTGGCCACGTTTTTGATGCAGTATTTGAACCACATCAACTGGTCGCCCATGCGGACCAGGGGCTGAAATTTCATGTCGATTTCGGCCTGGCCGGCGGTGGCCACCTCGTGATGCTGGGCCTCGATTTCCATACCGAGGGCCTCCATGACCAGCACCATCTCGGTGCGCAGGTCCTGCTGGCTGTCGGTGGGGGAAACCGGGAAATAGCCTTCCTTGTGCCGGGGCTTGTAGCCCAGGTTGGGGTTTTCCTCCCGGCCGGTGTTCCAGACCCCCTCCACGGAATCGATCTGGTAAAAGGCGAAGTGGGCGCCGCCGTCGAAGCGGATGTCGTCAAAGATGAAAAATTCGGCTTCCGGTCCGAAATAGGCCGTGTCGGCCAGGCCGGTGAACTTCAGGTAATTCTCGGCCTTGCGGGCGATATTGCGGGGATCCCGGCTGTAGGCCTCCTTGGTGATGGGATCGGCGATGTTACAGATCAGACTCAGGGTAGGCACGGCCATGAAGGGGTCCATGACGGCCGTATCCGGATCCGGGATGACCAGCATGTCGCTGGCGTGAATGGGCTGCCAGCCCCGGATGCTGGAGCCGTCGAAGCCGAAACCGCTTTCGAAGGAACCTTCGTCCAGTTCGTGGAGCGGCACGCTGAAGTGCTGCCAGAGGCCGGGGAAGTCCAGAAATTTGAGGTCCACCATCTTCGCCTTGTTTTTCTGCGCAAAAGCCAATACTTCTTTCGGGGTCATGATACGTTCCTCCTTTTCAGGTTATTGCCGGATGGCAAAAAGAATTGCCTGTTTGACTTCTTCGATCTGTTCCTCGTCCCAGATCTTCTGGCCCTCCACGTCGGTCAGGTAAAAGACGTCCACCACCTGATCGACCTTGGTGGAGATCTTGGCGAAGTGGATGTTGATTTCCGCCTCGAAGAGGGCCTTGGTTATGGTATAGAGGATCCCCAGGCGGTCCTGGGTATACACCTCCAGGATGGTGTAAAAATCCGAACCCTGATTGTCGGCCACCACCCGGCTTTCCACCGCCGGGGGCAGGCCGGTGGCCAGGAGGGGGCTGGGTTTTTTTTGGGCCAGCCGGTAGTCCAGGGACAATTTCCCCTGGATGGCCTTCAGGAATTGCTGATGCACTTTTTCCCAGGTTTCGTCGGCAAAGAGCGGGTCCAGCGGGGGCTGCACCTGAAAGATGTCCAGGGCGATCTTGTCCGGCCGGGTGAAAATCTGCGCCCCCAGGATATTGATGCCGTTGAGACTCAGGACCCCGGTGAGGCGGGAAAAGAGACCCGGCCGGTCGTGGCAGCAGATGAACAATTCCACGATTTCATCATTTTTTTCCAGGGACCAGACCAGGGGTTGTCCGTCCAGTTCCCGCAGCAACCGGAGATGGCGGGCCGCCTTTTCCGGGAGCACGGAAATCAGGTAGGCGGCGGGCATGTCGGCCAGGAGAGACTGGGCCTCTTGGCGCGGCATCGCTTTCGCCGCGAGACGCAGTATTTCCTCTTGGTTGGCGGCCAGGGTCTCGCGGACCGGCCCGCTGCCCATTTCCCCCTGTTCCAGGATGCGCAGCAGCTTGAAAAACAGTTCCCGCACCAGCAGGGATTTCCAGTTGTTCCAGGCCCGGAAGCTGGTGGCCAGGGCGTCGGCGTAGGTCAAAAGGTAGAGCATCTTCAGCCGGCCGGCGTCCTGGACGACCTGGGCCAGGCGGATGATCAATTCCTCGTCGTTGAGGTCGCGCAGTTGGGCCGCTTCCGAAAGGAGCAGGTGCTGTTCCACCAGGAAGCCGACGGTGGCGGCCGCCTCCGGGGTGAGGTGCATCCGTTCGGCGATCCGGGGAATGAGACGGGCCCCCTGCCGGGCATGGCCGCGGCCGACCCCCTTGCCGATGTCGTGCAGCAGGGCCCCCAGAAACAGGGACGGAAAATCCGGCACCTCGCCCCAGAGGCCGTAGAGGAGGGGTTCTTCTTTCAGGTAGGCCCCCTGGCCGATTTTTTTCAATTCCATCAGGGTCAGCAGCAGGTGCACGTCTACGGTATAGACGTGATAGGTGTCGAACTGGGTCCGGCAGCGGATCGATTCCAGTTCCGGGAGATAGCGGGTCAACAGGCCGGTCTGCAGCAGGGATTCCAAAAGGGACCGGGTGATTTTCGGATCGCCGATGATTTCCAGGAAGAGACGGCTCACTTCGGGGGAGCATTGAAAGGCGCCATCGACCAGAAACAGACACTGCTTGATGAGCCGGATGGTCTCCTGACTCAGGGGAACCTGTTCTTTCAGGGCGTACCAGAAAAGCTTCATCAGCATGGGCGGGTTGTCGATCAGGACCCGGGCCGATTCCAGGTAGATGCGTCCGGCCTCGATGAAGACACCGGGTTCCAGGGCAGTGCGTTCCTTGCCGCCCGGGTGGCGGAGTTCCGCCAATCTCTCGAAAAAATTCTGATGGATGCCGTGGACGTCCTGCAGGTGGCGGTAGACCTCCCGCATGAAACTCTCCACCGGGAGGATGCCCTCCTGGGGGGCGGTCCCCAGCCAGTCGGCCAGGACGGCCTGGTACTCGAAGGACAGGCGGTCATTTTTTCGCCCGGTGGTGTAGTGCAGTTGATGGCGGAGACGGAGCAGGAAATTCTGGGCCGCCGACAGGCTGCGCCGGTCATCCCAGGTCAGGAGGCCGACCTTTTCCAGGGAAAAGAAATCCGGGGCGTCGTAGAGGGCCTTGCCCAGCCAAAGCAGCAGATGGATGTCCCGCAATCCGCCCATTCCTTCTTTCAGATGGGGCTCCAAAAAGAAAGCCGAATCGCCGTAGCGGCGGTGGCGTTTTTCCCCCTCGGCCACGAGCCACTCCCGCCAACGTGCACCGCTTTCCCCCTTGAGCCGGCGGCCGATTTCGGCTTTCAGGGATTGAAACAGGGAGGGATTGCCGGTAACCCGGCGCAGATCCAGGAGGGCGGTCAGAAAGGAGAAATCCGTTTCGGCCATCGTTAGACACTGCTCCGGAGACTGAACCGTGTAGCCCACCTCGTAGCCCACGTCCCAGAAGGGGTAAAGGATTTTGCGGATGATCTCCTCCGAAGAAGCGTCCATTTTTTGGGGAAAAAGGAAGAGGAGGTCGATATCGGAAAAAGGGGCCAGTTCCTTCCGCCCGTACCCTC
>JALOOY010000044.1 GCA_025454185.1 Thermodesulfobacteriota bacterium | reverse complement strand
ATATGTAACAGATTAATTTAATTAGAGCAAGTAAAAAGTTTCCCCTTTCTTTACAAATAAAAAGGGCATACTTATATTGAAAAACTGGTAATAGTTTCATTTTTTGAAAAAAGTGATGCCTAAACCTCAAAAAATATAAGAGAAAAGGAGATGGCCTTGGTCAGCGATTTCAATCGACTTCAACGGCAGATGCGCCGGATGATGGAAGACATGGTCCATCAGTTGAGCCCGCGCTATATGCTGGACCAAAAAGTATGGTCCCCGCAGATCGACATTTGGGAAACCACGGAGGACTATTTTATCCTGGCTGATGTGTCCGGGCTGAAGAAAAACGAGATCCAGGTGAACGTCAAGCGTAACCGGGTTCACCTTTACGGGAGAAGGGAACGTCCTCCGGTGGAACGCGCCCTGCGTTATGTCCAAATGGAAATCGAGTACGGGGCCTTTGAAAGGGTTTTTCAGTTACCGGTCCTTATCGACGAAGAAAGGATCGAGGCCCGCTACCGGGATGGTTATTTGACCGTCCGACTGCCCAAAAGGACCGTTCAACCCAAAACGATACCCATACAGGAGGCCTAAGGGCCTTTTTCAATATAAGGAGTCAGGCATGGAAACCAACGAAACCTCTTTTCCTCTTCAACCTCAGGTATTGAATATACCTGATGAAATTCCCATACTGCCCGTCATCGACGTGGCCTTGTTCCCCAAGATGGTCCTGCCCTTGATGATCTGGGAAAACAACTGGGTCCGCCTGGTGGACGAATCACTGGTCAAAGATCACCTCATAGGCCTGGCCATGGTAAAAGGACCCGGCAAGGAGCAGGGCCTGACCGCGGAGGACCTCTACACGGTCGGGACCGTGGGGTCCATTTTAAAAATGGCCAAAGTCCCCGAGGGGGGCGTGCGCATCATGCTCCAGGGGCTTACCCGCTTCAAAATAATGGAATTTACGGCCACGGAACCTTATTTCAAGGCCAAAATCGAGGTGATCAAGGACGAAGTGGAACTGGACAAAGAAACCACCGCCCTCATGAACAATGCCCGGGGGCTTTTTTCCAAGGTCCTGGAACTGTCGCCCTATCTGCCCTCGGAACTGAGTCTGCTGGCCCAGAGTGTGGAAGACCCGGGTCCCCTGGGGGACATGATCACCTCGACCCTCAATATCCCCAAGGAATCCAAACAGGATATCCTGGAAACCCTGGTGGTCAAGGAGCGGTTGCAGAAGGTGACGGTCGTCCTGACCAAGGAGCTGGAGGTCCTGGAGTTGGGGAAAAAGATCCAGTCCGAGGTCAAGGAGGGCATCGACAAGCATCAGCGGGAGTATTACCTCCGGGAACAGCTCAAGGCCATTCAAAAGGAGCTGGGTGAAAAAGATGAAAAAACGGTAGAAGTCGAGGAATACCGGACCAAGATCAAGGAAAGGAACCTCCCGCCGGGGGCGGCCAAAGAGGCGGAACGGGAATTGAACCGCCTGGCCCGGATGAATCCGGCCTCGCCGGAATATACCGTGGCCCTGTCCTATCTGGATTGGATCACCGAACTCCCCTGGGACGTCCAGACCGAAGACAATCTGGATATCGGCAAGGCCTCCAAGGTGCTGGACGAGGATCACTACAACCTGGAGAAGGTCAAGAAGCGGATCCTGGAATATCTGGCCGTGCGCAAGTTGAAACCGGATATGAAAGGCCCGATCCTCTGCTTCGCCGGCCCCCCCGGTACCGGAAAGACTTCGCTGGGCAAGTCCATTGCCCGGGCCCTGGGCCGCAAGTTTGTGCGCCTTTCTCTGGGCGGGGTCCGCGACGAGGCGGAAATCCGGGGGCACCGCCGGACCTACGTGGGCGCCCTGCCCGGCCGGATCATTCAGGGCCTGCGCAAGGCCGGTTCCAACAACCCGGTCTTTATCCTGGACGAGATCGACAAGGTGGGCACCGATTTTCGCGGCGATCCTTCGTCGGCCCTGCTCGAAGTCCTCGATCCGGAACAGAACAACACCTTCTCCGATCATTACCTGGAGGTGGAATTCGACCTTTCCAAGGTCATGTTCATTACCACCGCCAATATCCTGGATACCATTCCCCCGGCCCTCCGGGATCGGATGGAGGTACTGGATCTGCCCGGCTACATCGAGGAGGAAAAGGTCCTGATCGCCCAGTCGCACCTGATCCCCAAGCAACTGATCGAACACGGTCTGACCGAGAAAAATCTGGTTTTCGACAAGAAGGCCCTGCAGGAGATCATCCGCAATTACACGCGGGAGGCCGGTCTGCGCAATTTAGAGCGGGAAATCGCCACCCTGTGCCGCGGCGTGGCCCGGGAGGTGGCCGAGGGGAAGCTTACCTTCAAGAAGATCACTCCGGCGGACCTCCACGCCTACCTCGGTCCGGTGAAGTTCTTTTCCGATGCGGCCGAGCGGACCCAGACCCCCGGGGTGGCCACCGGTCTGGCCTGGACCCAGGCCGGCGGGGATATCCTGTTCGTGGAGGCCACCAAAATGCCCGGACGGCGCACGCTGAACCTGACGGGCCAACTGGGGGACGTGATGAAGGAGTCCGCCGGCGCGGCCCTGAGCTATATCCGCTCCAAATCGGAACAACTGGGCATTACGGCGGATTTTTATGAGAACAATGACCTGCACGTCCACGTGCCGGCCGGGGCCATCCCCAAAGACGGCCCCTCGGCCGGGGTGGCCATACTGACGGCCCTGACCTCCCTGCTTACCGATCGACCGGTCCGGGGCGACCTGGCCATGACCGGTGAAATCACCCTGCGAGGCCTGGTCCTGCCGGTAGGCGGCATCAAGGAAAAGGTCCTGGCCGCCAAACGGGCCGGCATCAAGACTGTTATTCTGCCCAAGAAAAACGAGAAGGACCTGGAGGAGATAACCCCCGGGTTGAAAAAGGGCCTGAAGTTCCATTTTGTGGACCGCATGGATCAGGTGGTGGATCTGGCCCTCTGTAAACAGACGAATAAGGCCTGTAAACGCTGAAGCAAAAGGGCGGGGAGAATCCCCGCCCTTTGAATACGAAAAGACGAATGCTTAATTATTAATGCTTAACGCTTAATTTTTTTAATGTAAGAATTAGGAATTGATCATTAAGAATTAACGTATCTTTCTATTTATAATTCTTTTCAACCTTAAGGGTTATCCTCAAAAACTCGGGGAGTTAATACGAAATCCGAAAAACCGTATCCTGTCACCCATCTTACGGAGGAACTCGCCCAGATCGAAAAAGCCGGTCTCCAGGAATTGATCGACCGCTATCCCCGGGAATGGGAAGAAGTGGGCCGGAAACTTACGGAGGCCCTGGCCGCAGGCCGGATCGAAAAACTGGGCGATCTGGCCCGGGAGGCCTCGGCCTCGGCGGATCAATGGCAATCCCGTCTGCGGGGGGCCTCTAAAAACCGAAAGCTGGTGGAGCAGGCCCGGCCCCCTCTGGTCCGCGGCCGCCTGTGGCTGCTGGCCCTGGACCAGTGCGCCTTGGCGGCGGCCGCCGGACAGGCCTCGGGCAAGGTCCGCTTTAACGTTCTGAACGGCCTCCTGATCCAGAAACTGCTCTTCCGGCAGGGTCTGGAGAGGAAACCGGCCTCCCTGACCTGGTTCCGCCTCTGCTGGCCCCTGGTCAGCCAGAAGCGCATCCTCATGCCTCTGGTGCAGTCCCAGGGCATCTTCTGCTTTTACTCCGGGAAGCTCATCGTTGAAATATCCTCGTTGATCGCCGGCCGTTCCTGCCTGGAGATCGCCGCCGGCGACGGGACCCTCTCCCGCCTGCTGACCGAGGCCGGGGCGCCGGTCCGGGCCACGGATGACCACAGTTGGACCCACGTGATCGACTTTCCGGAACAGGTGGAAAAAATGGCGGCCCCCACGGCCCTGGAGCGGTACAGGCCGCAGGTGGTGATCTGTTCCTGGCCCCCTCCGGGCAATCTTTTCGAGCAGCAGGTCTTCACCACCCCCAGTGTGGAACTCTACCTGGTCATCGGCAGCCGCCACGCCTTCGCCAGCGGCAACCGGCAGGCCTATGCCGGTCAGAAGGGGTTCGAACTGGAAGTCAGCCCCCGCCTGAGCCATTACGTCCTGCCCCCGGAACTGGACAGCGAAGTCCTTATTTTCAGACGAAGGGAAAGCTGAGCCAAAAATAATGGGAATAATGGGGCGATGGAGTATTGGCGTATCGGGTCTGGGAAAATGGTTGTCAGCGCGTTGAATTTTAGGCATAATGTAAATTTTATACTTTTTGAGCCTATATGGACCTTATTGATCTCCACACCCATTCCAGCGCCTCGGACGGCACGCTTCGTCCCCGCGAACTGGTCGAATATGCCGTAAAAAAAGGGGCGGCGGCCATCGCCCTGACGGATCACGATACCATCGAAGGCCTGCCGGAGGCCCTGCAGGCCGCCCGGGAAAAGGGCTTTGAGCTGGTCCCCGGGCTGGAAATCAGCGCCGATTATCCCGGCGGGACCATGCACATTCTCGGCTATTTCATCGACCCGGACGATCCGGTCCTGGGGCGGGAGCTGAGCCGCCTCCAGGAAGCGCGGCGAGAGCGGAATCCCAAAATCATCGCCAAGCTGCAGCAACTGGGCATCCCGGTCACCTTTGATCAGGTCCGGGCCTTGGCCCCCGGCCAGGTCGGACGCCCCCACATTGCCCAGGCCATGCTGCAGATCGGGGCGGTGAAGACCCTGGACGAGGCCTTCAAAAAATTCCTGACCAAAGGGGCCCCGGCCTATGTGGAAAAATTCCGCTACCCGCCGGAAAAGGCCGTGGACCTCATTATCCGGGCCGGCGGTGTCGCGGCCCTGGCCCATCCCTTCACCTTGAAGTTCGCCTCCCCGGAGGAGCTGCGGGGCATCGTTTCGTCCTTGAAGGATCGCGGTCTGCAGGGGTTGGAATGCCTCTACCCGGAACATACGGCGGAACAGACACACCGGTATTCCGCTCTGGGCCAGGAACTGGGTCTGGCCGTAACCGGCGGCACCGATTTCCACGGGAAGAACAAGGAGGGCGTGGACTTGTTGATCGGCTATGGCGCCCTGCGCATTCCTTATAGCCTCCTCGAGCAATTAAAACGGCTTCAGCCGGGCCGGATGCCATGATCCCCCCTTTCCAACCCTTGTCCCTGGGCAGTCAAAACCTGGTGGACGATTTTCTCCACCGCTATCCGCCGGAAATATCCGAACTGACCTTTACCAACCTCTTTATCTGGCGGAATTATTACCAGTTTCAGGTGGCCGTTCTGGAAGGGTTTCTGACCCTGCTGGCGCAATTGCCGGGTAAGGCCCCTTTCTTGCTGCCGCCGGTGGGGCAGGGAGATATTCGAGCCTGGGGAGCGGCTGTTTTTGAATACTTAAAAGATCAGGGCCATCAACCCCGTCTATCCCGGGTCCCGTCCACCCTGGTGGCGCCCCTGGCCGGCCTGCCCGGCGTGGAGGTTTTATTCGACCGGGATAACAGCGATTACCTTTACCGGACTGAAAATTTGATCCAGTTGTCCGGCAACCGCTATCATTCTCAAAAAAACCACGTGAACCGGTTCAAAAAAAATCCCCAATGGCAATATGAACCCCTGACGCCCGAACTGGTCAGTGAGTGCCTCAATCTCCAGGAGGCCTGGTGCCGCCTGCGCCAGTGTGATGAGTCGCCCAGCCTGCAGAACGAAGAGCAGGCCATTCTGGAGGCCTTCAAACACATCGACGCCCTCCGCTATCGGGGATGTGTCATTCGCCTGGAGGGGAAAGTGGAGGCCTTTACCCTGGGGGAGCTCCTCAATCCCCAAACCGTGGTCATTCATCTGGAAAAGGCCAACCCGGAGATCCAGGGTCTCTATGCCCTGATCAACCAGCAATTCCTGGAAAAGGAATGGAGCGCAACCCTCTTTGTCAATCGGGAGCAGGACCTGGGGGAACCCGGCCTGCGCAAGGCCAAGGAATCCTACCACCCCGAAGCCCTGGTCGAAAAGTTCACCCTCTTCATCCCGGCCTGAGGCGCCGGGAAGGTCTTTCTTGCAACCGATGATCCCTGCCGGCGGACGGCTGACCTTCCTGGGCACGGGAACGGGTGTGCCCTCCGCGGAAAGGGCCTCCCCCGGATGTTTGCTGGAGCTGCCGACGGCGCGTTTGCTGATAGACCTCGGGCCTGGGACCCTGCGGCAGCTTGCCCGGCTTGCGCTGGCCCTGACCGACCTCGACGGTCTTTTGCTGACCCACCTCCACCCCGATCACAGCGCCGACCTGGCCCCGCTCCTGTTCGCCGGCAAATACCCGCCCTACGCCGCCTGCGGCCGGACGCTGCACCTGGTTGCCGGAGAAGGTTTTCAGGATTTTTATGAAAAGCTGCAAGGTCTATACGGGTCCTGGATCGAATGGGCCTCCGGCCGGCTGCAACGGCACCTGCGGCCCGTGGACCGGTTTTTCGAACAGGAATTTTTAGGGCTCCCCCTGGTCAGCCGGCCCGTAGCCCACACGCCGGTCAGCCTGGGCTTTCGGTTGACGCTGCCTTCGGGAAAGCCCCTTGTCTTTTCCGGTGATACGGATTATTGTAGGTCATTGGTGGAACTGGCCCGGGGGGCCGACTGGCTGGTTTGCGAATGCTCCTTTCCGGAGGGACAAAAGAAGGAAGGGCATTTGACCCCTTCCTGGGCCGGGCGGATCGCCCGGGAAGCCGGGGTCCAGACTTTGATCCTGACCCATTTCTACCCGGAATGCGCGGGACAGGATTTATTAGGTCCCTGTTCCCGGGAATTCGGCGGGCCCATCCTGCTGGCCGAAGACCTGATGGTTATTTCGTTGTAAGGAGTCAAGCCGATGTCGAATAAAAAAGGGAAGCTCATTCATATAGACCGCACGCAGAAACAGGTGGCCGACATCCTGGAACGGCTGAGCGACGACCATGACAATATCAAGGAGCTCATCGTCTTCTATATGGACAAAGAAGGGGTGTACCATTCCCTGTCCTCCGATATCAACGACGAAATCTATCTGGCGGGCATCCTCCATTCCATGGTGAACAACCTGCTTTACGACGCCTCCGAACCGGAAGAATAATTTTTTTTCGTTTTCCTCTTTGGGGATGGAAAACGAAAAAAAATTGTGAGAATTTCCTGCCTGTGAATTGGATCGACGCCCACACCCATGCCTACCCCGATTCGGACCTGGAATTGGTCGTGGAACGGGTGGCGGCCCTGGACGGACACCTGCCGGATGACCACCCTACGAAATGGCGGTTGGTGACCGACGGCTCCGTCGAAACGCTGGTGGAAAGCGAAGGAAAGGCCGGGATGGACGGGATTGTCCTCCTGCCCATTTCAGGCCGGACCGACGGGGCCACCCGCTTGAACCGCTGGGTGGCCGATCTGGCCGGGCGCTATCCCCAAATCATTCCCTTCGGCACCCTGACTCCCCTGGCCGATTCTCCCGAGGACGACCTGCGGGCGGCCCTGGCCCTGGGGATCCGGGGGATCAAGATCCATTCGGTCCTGCAGCGCATCATCCCCATCGAGCCCCGGACCCTGGAATGGCTGGAGATGATCGCCCCCAGCGGGCTCCCCATCCTGATGGATGCCATGAACCTGGACGGCCTGCGCCGCTTCAAACCGCACATGAAACCCCTGCTCGACCTCTGGGCCCCTTACGAAACCGGCCCCGTCCAGATCGCCTCTCTGGCCCGGACCTTCCCCCGGATCACCTTCATCGCCGCCCACCTCGGCTGCCTTTACGGCTGGGATCAACTGGAGCCGCTGTTACCCCTGGAAAACGTCTTTTTCGATCTGTCCTTCGCTCTGGAGATACTGCCCCCGGAGGAGATTCGGGCGATCATCGGCCAAAAAGGAACGGACCACATTCTTTACGGATCCGACTGCCCCTGGCGGGACCCGGCCGGGTCCTGGCGAAGGTTCGAGAGTTTAGGGCTAAACAGCGCCGAAACGGAACAAATCGGGGGCAGGAATTTGCTGGGGTTGCTGGGAGATGCCGGGTGATTCAGGCGGAGCGGAACCGCCAAGCCCTCACGATAGTTTTATCGTCCCTCAGTCTTCCGAAGTTTTTTTGCTACCCTACCCTCCACAACTCATCCCGTGCTAATCGGACATTGGTCAGATCGCGATTGGCAGGGGGTCTGCGGGTGCGTCAAAATATCCTTAACCGCCCTGACTGCAAAAGAGAGGCAATCAAGAGGTGCTGAAAGTTGATTGGGGACCATTACGTATTGGCATCTTGGCTACCGGGTCAAGGGGAGGGACTTGAGGGCCGGTGGCCGGGCCGATTAAAGAATGGCCGCAGGTGTTGTAGAACTTGCTTTCCGGAGGGTTTGCCTGGGTGCAGCTTGGGCAGGTTACCTCCAGACGGCCGCCGCATTCATTGCAAAACTTGGCGCCCGCCGGATTTTCGAACCTGCACTTAAGACAAATC